>NZ_JBFOCN010000079.1:0-1784 GCF_040907815.1 Aeromonas sp. s6 | reverse complement strand
GCTCAGCTTCTGCTCGCAGAATCCCTGGCCGCATACTTTCCGGAAATGGTGTTCACAGATTCCGGAATCACTGTTCAAATTCACCGGAATACGCATACCTCGCTGCCCACCACGCCATTGCCCCCCTTGTTGCGAAAACCACTCAGGTCGAGGTGCAACCAGGGAAGCTCGGCGGGCACGAAGCGCGTGAGAAAACGGGCGGCATCGATGTGATCCGGGGAGGCGCCCGGCGCGCACTGTAACAGATCGGCCCACTCGCTATCGAGGTTGTCATCGTAATCCTCGTCCAGGGGGAAGGGCCAGACTCGCTCCCCGCTCTGCTGTCCCAGCGCGATCAGAGTGGTGAGCCACTCGGGGCGGTTGGTGAAGGCGCCGCTGTAACGGCTGCCGAGCGCCCGTTTGCAGGCGCCGGTCAGGGTGGCATAGTCGATCAGCAAGTCGGGTTTGTCCCCGGCCGCCAGGGTCAGGGCATCCGCCAGCACCATGCGACCCTCGGCGTCGGTGTCCACCACTTCGATGGTGGTGCCGTTGAGGGCGGTCACCACCTCACCGGGCCGGAAGGCCTGCGGGCCGATGTGGTTCTCGGCGATGGCGAGCCAGCAGTGCACCTCAACGGGGAGTTTCGCCCGGCTGATGGCCAACAACGTGCCAAGGGCCACCGCGCTGCCCCCCATGTCCAAGTGCATGCCATACATGCTGCCACCGACTTTCAGGTTGTAGCCACCGGAGTCGTGGCAGATCCCCTTGCCCACCAGCGCAACGCGGCGCACCGGGTTGGCCGGACAGTAACTGAGCCTGACGATGGCGGCCTGACCGTCCGCCGAACCACGGGCCACCGCCAGGAAGGCGCCAGCCCCCTTCTGTGCCAGGGTCGTCTCATCAAACTCCTGCCACTGCCACCCCTCCTGCTGCGCCAGCTCCCGGGCATAGGCCCGGTAATGACGGGCATTGAGCTCGGACGCTGGCAGCACCGCCAGGTGGCGAGCCAGACCATTGCCTTCGGTTTCTGCGCTCAGGCGGGCCATGTCCAGTTCGCAAGGGGGGGAAAGTTGCAACTGCTGATAACCCGGTCTTGTCGCCTCACTCCGTTTCTGGGTCGGCAGGGTCACATCGGCGGCGAGCAGGCAGGCGAGCACCACCCTTGCCAGTTGGGCGCGATGCTCATCGTCAAAGCCCTCCAGATGGAGCGCCAGGTGCGTCGCCTTGAGGCCCGCCAGCGAGCCCACCCAGCTGCGCACCTGCTTGTAGAGCCGATGATCCAGGACCGGGCGGGCATCCATGAAGATCACCCGTTGCAGCCCCTGACTGTCGTCGAGGGAATAGGGGGCCTTCTGACCCAGGGCTATCTGGGTTGCCACGGCGGCAAAGGGAGGCGTCGCCAGCAGGGTATCGCGCGCTGAGTCGGCAATGAGCAGGAGTTTGACGGCAGCCGGCCCTGCCATTACTTCGGCGAGGGAGGTGCTCTGCATCGTGATTTGGGGAGAAGAATAGCTAAAAGGGGTCATCACAGGGTGCGGCCTCATCCATGAACAGCAAGCAGGATGATACCGAACAAATGGCGAGAGGGATCGGAAAAACACACATTATTGTGTGCAAGCAACAGATGCTGGAGGGGATCAGAGAGGTAATGCAGAAGAAAATCAGTCAGAAGTTGGTTGCGGGGGCCGGATTTGAACCGACGACCTTCGGGTTATGAGCCCGACGAGCTACCGAGCTGCTCCACCCCGCGTCCGAATTGTATTGCCACCACAAAAAGCAGAGCAGTTGCTTCTTGCTGTCTTCGT
>NZ_JBFOCN010000078.1:0-52070 GCF_040907815.1 Aeromonas sp. s6 | reverse complement strand
TCCCAGGTCGTTTAGCTCAGCTGGGAGAGCACCTCCCTTACAAGGAGGGGGTCACTGGTTCGAGCCCAGTAACGACCACCATGCTTTAAAAAATGATTTCGATGGGTCGTTAGCTCAGTCGGTAGAGCAGTTGACTTTTAATCAATTGGTCGCTGGTTCGAATCCAGCACGACCCACCATCATTTCAGTCATATCCCAGGTCGTTTAGCTCAGCTGGGAGAGCACCTCCCTTACAAGGAGGGGGTCACTGGTTCGAGCCCAGTAACGACCACCATATTGAAAAGCCCGCAGCGATGCGGGCTTTTTCGTTTCCGTCTCCCATCAGGTTCGCAGTCGATCCAGCTCGCTTGCCAGGGTGGTGGCCGCCTGTTCCAGTGCCTCGCTCAGGCGCTGGCTGGCATTGGCCTCTTGTCCCAGGGTGGTGGCGGCGTCACCGATGCGCATCAGGTTCTGGTTGATGGTGTCGCTCACGGCACTCTGCTGCTCGGCGGCGGTCGCCACCTGGCTGATGTGATCATGGATCTGCTGGATCTGGGTGACCACCTGATTGAGTGCCTCGAAGGCCTGCTCCGTGCCTTCAACCGTGCTCACCGAGCGGGCGATCCCCGTGCTCATCAACTGCTGGCTGCTGGTGACCTCGGTTTGCAGGCTGCCGATGAGCTGCCCTATCTCGTCGGTGGATGAGCGGGTCTTGTTGGCCAGCGCCCTCACCTCGTCCGCCACGACGGCAAAACCCCTGCCCATGTCGCCGGCCCGCGCCGCCTCGATGGCTGCGTTGAGGGCCAGCAGATTGGTCTGTTCGGCAATGGCCCGGATCACATCGAGGATGTGGCTGATATTGGTGCTGCGCTGGGCGACCTGGGCGACCGCCTTGTCGGCCTGATGCATGTCCTCGACCAGGGTATGGATCTCGTTGCGGGCCCTGCTCAAGGTCTGCTGGGCCGTGCTGACATGGTGGGTCGCCGCTTCCGACTCCTGCGCCGCCTGTTCCGCATAGCCCGCCACGCTGACTGCCGTGGTGCTCATCTCGTGCATGGCGCTGACCACGCTCTCCAGCTCCAGGCTCTGATCATCCAGGCTGCTGCGCATGGCATCGGCCGTCTGCTTCATGCCCCTGGCCTGCTGATGCACCTGTTGCCCAATCTGCTTGCTGCCCTGCACCATGGCCCTCAGCTTGCCGAGGAAGGCATTGAGATGCCTGCCCAGCTCGATGAGCTCCTGGTGGGTGTCGATACGCATCTGCTGGGTCAGGTCGCCCTCATTGCTGGCGAGGTGGGAGACGTGGCGGCTGATGAGGGAGAGGGGCGCCGTGATGGTCTGGATGAACCAGACAAGCAGGCCCAGGGCCACCAGGGTGATGACAACGATGGCAACCAGCTGCTGCTGCTGGGTAGCCTGCAACAGGCTGCCGAGCTGCTGGCTGATGGTGTTGGCCTGGCTGAGGGCGAGGGCCTTGGGCACCTTGATCATCAGCCACCACTGGTTGTCGGCAGCCTCGATCCGTATGGGCTGCTGCAAGATGAAATCGCTGTCGGTATCGGCGGGGTGTCCATTCGGGGCAACCAGTCCGGCCTCTGTCAGGGGGCGCCCCAGTTTGTCCGAATGGCGGTTGCTGCCGACGATGAAGCCCGCCTTGCTGACCAGGGTGACCTCGGCCTGGTTGTCATAGAGGCTCTTGCCAAGGTGCTCGGCCAGTTGCTGGAAGATGGGCAGGTTCATGTCGACCCCGGTGATCCCGGCAAACTTGCCATCCTTGAGGACGGGCACCGTCAGGCTGGTCATCAGCATCTTCTGGCCAGGGCTTATCTCGTAGAGGTAGGGTTCCATCAGGCAGGGGCGACGAGTCTCGCGACCGCAGAGATACCACTCGCTGTTGCGAATGCCGAATTCATTGCGCGAGGTGTCGAACTTGGCGTCACTGGTGGCGGCATCTATGGTCTGCTGCGCGATGTTTCCGTTCTGTTCCCGGGTGAAGTAGACCTCGAGACTGCCCTTGCCGGCAACCGAATGGCTGGCGCCCGTCTGCCAGTCGGCGTCCTGTTCGTCGTAACCGTTGGGTTCGAACTGGGCGTAGATGGAGCTGATCCCGTTTGCCTGGCGCAGGCGGCTGCCAAGCAGAAGCTCCACTTGCGGGCGACTCAGCCGCTGGTCCGGCTGGGCCATGCTTCCTTCAAGCTGCGCCGCCATGCCGAGCGGTATCTGATAGGCCTGCTGCAACTGGTCTTCGATCTGCACGGCATACCGCTCTGCCTGGAATTGCAGGGAACGGGAAACCTCCTGCTCCAGGGCGCCACGGGTCTGCGCCATGATGTCATCGCGCAGGCCGTTCAGCGAGGAGGACTGTATCCATGTCATGGCGACGCCACTGGCGAGAAAAAGTCCCAGCGTGAGCAACAACAACTTGGTCTTGAGCGAACGTTGTTTCATTCGACAACTCCTTTTGGCAAGAATGACAACGATATGGTCGGAGCGGGTCCTGACAGTTGTACTGTACTGGATTTGTTGATGGGTTTGTGCACGGCTTCTGGTTATAATTTTGGCCTTCCCGAGCGTTGATGGAACAGTCGCAATGAGCAATGCACTGAGCAGTATTCCGCCGGTAGTCGAGATGGACTACCCCTTCCCGGCCAAACCACAGCCCCTGACTCCCGAGCAGAAGGCGACCCTGATCGCCGAGATCAAGGTGCTGCTGCAGGCGCGCCAGGCCGTGCTGGTTGCCCATTACTACACGGATCCCGAGATCCAGGCCCTGGCAGAAGCCACCGGTGGCTTCGTGGGTGACTCCCTGGAGATGGCCCGCTTCGGTCGCGACCATGCAGCCCAGACCCTGATCGTGGCCGGTGTGCGCTTCATGGGAGAGACCTCCAAGATCCTGAGCCCCCACAAGCGGGTGCTGATGCCGACGCTGGAGGCCGAGTGCTCTCTTGATCTGGGTTGTCCCATCGACCAGTTCTCCGCCTTCTGCGATGCGCACCCCGATCACATCGTGGTGGTCTATGCCAATACCTCGGCAGCGGTGAAAGCACGGGCCGACTGGGTGGTCACCTCCAGTATTGCACTGGAGATCGTCGAACATCTGGACAGTCAGGGTCACAAGATCATCTGGGGCCCAGACCGCCACCTCGGCGCCTATATCGAGAAGAAGACAGGGGCCGAGATGCTGCGCTGGCAGGGTCACTGCATCGTGCACGACGAGTTCAAGGCCAAGGCGCTGCGCGAGCTCAAGGCCCAGAACCCGGATGCCGCCGTGCTGGTGCACCCGGAGTCCCCGGCCTCCGTCATCGAGCTGGCGGATGCGGTGGGTTCCACCAGCCAGCTCATCAAGGCCGCCAAAGAGCTGCCCCAGCAGAAACTGATCGTGGCGACCGATCGCGGCATCTTCTACAAGATGCAGCAGGCCTGCCCGGAGAAAGAGATGGTGGAGGCGCCCACCGGCGGTGATGGTGCCACCTGCCGTAGCTGCGCCCACTGCCCCTGGATGGCGATGAACGGCCTGGTGGCCATCAAGGAGGCCCTGACCGACGGTGCCGAGCGTCACGAGATCCATGTGGATGAGGCACTGCGTCTCAAAGCGCTTGTCCCGCTCGACCGCATGCTGGATTTCGCCGCGGAGCTCAAGCTCAAGACCCAGGGCAACGCCTGACTGACTCTGATGGCAAGATGCAAAGAGGGCTCCTGCGGGAGCCCTCTTTATTTGTCCGTCATCTGTATCGTCAGATGATGACGGTGGAGAAGCTGTGCTCCTCGTCGGGCTGGACGGTGATCCCGTCCTCGGCGGTGATGGCCGCCTCGACACAGAGCATGGTGCGATAACCGTTGTCACTCATGTCGGCCATGGCGCTGGCCCCTTCCTGCCAGGGGGTCCAGACCACCACGCTGTCGTGGTTGCCGTTGACCACCCGGGTGGTGCGCTCACCATCCTGCACGCTGACCATGGCATCGGGCTGGCGGTAGATGCGATCCATGGCTGCGGTGACGGTCAGCGCTCCCTGTTGCAGTTCGTTTCGGCCGGTCAGCTTGTCCAGATAGGGTTCGCCGAGGCCGGTCACGGTCACCGCTTCCGGCGCACTGATCTGCAGGTAGGTGTGCAGGGCGGCATTGTAGGTGAGCGCTGACTTGCCGGTGTTGCGGGTGGTCAGCACCAGGGAAAGCTCCTTGCCGACCAGTACGTCCAGCTCCAGCTCGAAGGCATGGGGCCAGAGTGTCCTGCTGGCATCGTTGTCACGCAGGGAGAGGTGGACGAGTGTGCCATCCCCGTGATCGGAGACCCCATCCAGCGTCCACAGGCAGTTGCGTGCGAAGCCATGAGCCGGCTTGCCGCTGCCAACGCGAGCGGGGGAGGGGCCGAACCAGGGCCAGCAGAGGGGAATGCCGCCGCGAATGGGCTTGCTGCCATCCAGTATCGCCTTGTCGCTGAGCCAGAGAGAGGCCGGCTCACCATGGCGTTGGTAACGCAGCACATGGGCGCCAAACAGGCTTATCTCGGCCCTGGCGTGCTCATTGTCTATGGTCAGCAGGGGCAGGCCATCCTGGCTCAGGGTGCAGTGGGCAGTCAGCGTACGTGTCGGTGTCATAAAGGCTCCAGTGCTCGGGGACATTCAGAAAGGGTCCGTGATTCAGAATACAAAAAGGCGGCCATTGGCCGCCTTTTTTCAAGCTACGCGATTGCGCATCCCAAATTACTTGGAGATGTGAGCGATCAGGTCCAGAACCTTGCTGGAGTAGCCCATTTCGTTGTCGTACCAGGAGACGACTTTCACGAAGGTCTTGTTCAGCTGGATACCAGCCTTGGCATCGAACACGGAAGTCTGACGCTCACCCAGGAAGTCGGTGGAAACCACTTCGTCTTCGGTGTAGCCCAGCACGCCCTTCATGGCGCCTTCGGAGGCAGCCTTCATGGCCTGGCAGATTTCAGCGTAGGACGCTTCTTTCTTCAGGTTGACGGTCAGGTCAACAACGGACACGTCCGGAGTCGGAACGCGGAAGGCCATGCCGGTCAGCTTGCCGTTCAGTTCCGGGATGACCACGCCAACAGCCTTGGCAGCACCGGTAGAGGACGGGATGATGTTCTGAGCCGCACCGCGGCCACCGCGCCAGTCTTTGGCAGACGGACCATCAACGGTCTTCTGGGTAGCAGTGGTAGCGTGAACGGTGGTCATCAGGCCGGATTCGATACCGAAGGTATCGTTCAGAACCTTGGCGATGGGGGCCAGGCAGTTGGTGGTGCAGGAAGCGTTGGAAACGATGTCCTGGCCAGCGTAGGAATCCTGGTTGACGCCCATGACGAACATCGGGGTAGCGTCTTTGGACGGACCGGTCAGTACGACTTTCTTGGCACCGGCAGCGATGTGCTTGCGAGCGGTTTCGTCGGTCAGGAACAGACCGGTTGCTTCGGCAACAACGTCAACACCGATTTCGCCCCATTTCAGGTTGGCCGGGTCACGTTCAGCGGTAACACGTACGGTTTTGCCGTTGACGATCAGGTTGCCGTCTTTGACTTCAACAGTGCCCTTGAAGCGACCGTGAGTGGAGTCGTACTTCAGCATGTAAGCCATGTAGTCAACGTCGATCAGGTCGTTGATACCAACCACTTCGATGTCAGCACGCTCAGCGGCCAGACGGAAAACGAAACGACCGATACGGCCAAAACCGTTAATACCTACTTTGATAGTCATAATTGGTTACCTAACTGTTCAGTAGTCAAAGAAAATTCCGTTTGTAAATTTACTAGAACTCCCTCGCGAGTCAACCAACAATCTGCGCGAAATTGCGCTATATCATGAAAAACTGTGAAATTTATTTTCGGTTTATGTAACTGGCTACCAACTTTTGTTGAATGCATCATCAGCAAAGTCGGTGGCAGAGAACAACAATAGTGCCTGCCCGGTCACACATCCAGCCGGGGAGATATGTAAAAATGTGCGCGGTTTAGCATGGCCAAAGAGCCACTGTTCAAGTACCAACCATAAAAATTAATCACAAAATAGCGTAGACAGAATCCACAGCGGGAATTCTCAAACTATGACCACCCTGATTGAACAGCTGGCTGCCGCCAAAGGCATTGCCAGTGAGTATGTTGATGCCTGGGGCCAGCCGGCCCTGGTATCGAAAGAGAGCAAGGCCGCCATGCTGGGCGCCATGGGCTACCGCGTCGATGACGAGGCCGCCCTGTCCGAACAGCTTGAGCAGGAGCACCGCCAGCACTGGCTGCGCGCGCTGGATCCCGTGATGGTGGTCCGCAGCGGCGACGCCGTTACTCTTGAGGTTCGCCTCCCCATCGAATTCGTCAACGATGCCCTCACCTGGCAGCTCCAGCAGGAGCAGGGTGCAGTGCTGTCCGGTCAACTCACTCCCATCGAGGGTGAGCTGGTCGGGGTGGCCGAGTTCGAGGAGATGGAGTGTCAGGCCTATCGCGTCACCCTGGATGTGCAGCCTGCGCTGGGTTATCACCAGCTCATCCTGCTGGAAGAGGGCAATGACGAGCCGCTGGCCACCATGCGTCTCATCGTCGCCCCCAAGTCCTGCTACAAGCAGGCGCCCATCGCCAATGGTCGCAAGGTGTGGGGCCCGAGCGTCCAGCTCTACTGCCTGCGCAGCCGCCACAACTGGGGCATCGGCGATTTCAGCGATCTCGGCCAGCTGGTTGAGAATGCCGCCGCCTGGGGAGCCCACTTCGTCGGTCTCAACCCCATTCATGCCCTCTATCCGGCGAACCCGGAGAGTGCCAGCCCTTACAGCCCCTCTTCCCGTCGCTGGCTCAACGTCGCCTATATCGATGTGGAAGCGGTGCCCGAATTCGTGGGCAACGATCGCCTGAAAGCGGAAGTGGCGAGCCCGGCCTTCCAGCAGCACCTCACCTCCCTGCGGGTCAAGGACAATGTGGATTACACCGGCGTCATCCAGACCAAGATCGGGATGCTGCGCCAGGTGTTCGACCAGGCCAGCTTCAGCGCCGAGCGTCAGGCTGCGTTCGATGCCTTCGTGGCTGCCGGCGGTGACAGCCTGCAACAGCAGGCAGCGTTTGACGCCCTGCAGGCCCATTTCTATGCCAAAGGCGAGAATGCCTGGGGCTGGCCGGTCTGGCCCGAGGCGCTGCGCGATTACCACAACCCCGAAGTGGCGGCCTGGATGGCCGAGCACCAGCAGGATGTGGCCTTCTATCTCTATCTGCAGTTCCTGGCTGACGAGCAGCTGGCCCGGGCCGATGCCCGCGCCAAGGCCGCCGGCATGGTGATGGGGATCTACCGGGATCTGGCGGTCGGCGTCTCCGAAGGTTCCACCGAGATCTGGGCAAACCGGGATCTCTACTGCCCGAAAGCCTCGGTCGGTGCGCCGCCCGACATTCTCGGCCCCCTCGGCCAGAACTGGGGCCTGCCCCCCATGAACCCGAACCAGCTGTTCGAGG
This sequence comes from Aeromonas sp. s6, assembly GCF_040907815.1. NCBI lineage: Bacteria > Pseudomonadati > Pseudomonadota > Gammaproteobacteria > Aeromonadales > Aeromonadaceae > Aeromonas > Aeromonas sp. s6. Next base: position 44,665 of record NZ_JBFOCN010000078.1, on the reverse strand, counting down.
CCGCCTACCAGCCCATGGTGGATCTGTTCCGCGCCAACATGCGCTCCTGCGGCGCCCTGCGCATCGACCACGTGATGGCCTTGCTGCGCCTGTGGTGGGTGCCGCCCGGAGAGTCGGCCGCCAAGGGGGCCTACATCTATTATCCGGTGAACGATCTGCTGGGGATCCTGGCCCTCGAGTCTCATCGCAACCAGTGCCTGCTGATCGGCGAGGATCTGGGGACCGTGCCGGAGGGGATCGACGTGACCCTGAAAGAGAACGGCGTCCACTCCTACAAGGTGTTCTTCTTCGAGCGCTCCAAGGACGATGGTGGCTTCATCTCCCCGGCGCACTACGCCGAGCAGGCGATGTCCGCCCTGACCACCCACGACATGCCGACCCTCAAAGGCTTCTGGCACTGCGACGATCTGGCGCTGGGACGCGAACTGGGCCTGTACCCGGATGAAGACGTACTCAAGACCCTGTATGCTGATCGCCACCAGGCCAAGCAGCGGATCCTTGACAGCCTGCATGCTCATGGGGTCATCTCTGGCAATATCAGTCACGACGTGAACTGGGTCGGCATGAATACCGAGCTCAACCACGGTCTGCAACTGCACATGTCCCGCGGCAGCTGTGCCCTGTTCAGCACCCAGCTCGAAGACTGGCTGGAGATGGACAAGCCGGTCAACGTGCCGGGTACCAGCTACGAGTACCCCAACTGGCGTCGCAAGCTCTCCCGGGATCTGGAGGATATCTTCGCCGACGAGGCGCTCAAGAATCTGGCGGGCAAGATGAGCCGGGCCCGTGACGAGGCCAGCCGTTGAGCCTTGAACGCCAACATGTGACTCACTTTCATCCGCTTCGGCTTCGGCCGAAGCGGATGTTCAGCCATCAAAGGAAATGTCGATGCCCGTTGAACGTTTGGTTGCCGCCCGCTGTGCCGATCCCTTCTCCCATCTAGGCCTGCTGGCCAATCCGGATGGGCCAGGCCTGAAACTCACCGCCTGGTTGCCCGATGCACTCGAGGTCCGGGTCAGGGATCTCAAGTCAGGCAAGATAGTTGCCACCCTGACCGCCGCTGACGAAGCGGGCCTCTTTGAAACTGTTTTCACCCGCCGCAAGAATCCCTTCCCCTACCAGCTCATCGCGACCTACGCCGACGCCAGTGCCGACATCATCGACCCCTATCAGTTCCAGGCTGCCGCCTGGGAGGGGTTGGCGGAACTCACCTGGCAACCGGAAAACCTCTACCACACCCTCGGCGCCCAGTTGCGCACCGTGACGCACCTCGGCCAGCAGGTGGAAGGGGTCCGTTTTGCGGTCTATGCGCCGAGCGCCACGGCGGTGAGCCTCATCGGCGATTTCAACTTCTGGGATGGCCGCCGTCACCCCATGCAGCGCAGCCAGTGCGGCCACTGGGTGCTGTTCGTGCCGGGGCTCAAGGCCGGGGATCGCTACAAGTTCGAACTCAAGGACCCAGCGGGCAATCGCCTGCCCCACAAGAGCGACCCGGTGGGCTTCTACAGCGAGCAGTACCCCTCGTTCGCCTCCGTGGTCTATGACCATGGCCAGTACCAGTGGCAGGACGCCGCCTGGCGCGAGAGTCAGCTCAATGACAAGCGCGAGCAGCCCCTCTCCATCTACGAGCTGCATGTGGGCTCCTGGAAGCGTCACTCCAACGGCGACAGCCTGAGCTGGCGCGAGCTGGCGGTGGAACTGGTGGATTACATCAAGGAGATGGAGTACACCCACATCGAGCTGCTGCCGGTCTCCGAGCACCCCTTCAGCGGCTCCTGGGGCTACCAGCCGGTGGGCATGTTCTCCCCCACCAGTCGCTACGGCACGGCCGACGATTTCAAATACTTCGTGGATCAGTGCCACCAGGCGGGGATCGGCGTGATTCTGGATTGGGTGCCCGCCCACTTCCCGTCCGATGCCCACGGCCTGGCCCGCTTCGACGGCACGCCGCTCTACGAGTACGAAGATCCGCGCCGTGGCTGGCACCCGGACTGGAACTCCTACATCTATGACTTCGGTCGCGACACCGTGCGCCAGTTCCTGGTGGCCAGCGCCCTGTTCTGGCTCGACAAGTTCCACATCGACGGCCTGCGGGTGGATGCGGTCGCCTCCATGCTCTATCTGGATTATTCCCGCAACGCCGGTGAGTGGGTGCCCAACGTCGATGGCGGCAACCACAACTACGAGGCGATCAGCCTGTTGAAGTGGACCAACGAGGAGGTGTACGGCAAGTACCCCCACGCCATGACCATCGCCGAGGAGTCCACCGCCTTTGCCGGGGTCTCCCGTCCCACCTTCCTCGGCGGCCTGGGGTTTGGCTTCAAGTGGAATATGGGCTGGATGCACGACACCCTCAGCTACATGCAAAAAGAGCCCATTCACCGTCGCTACCACCACAACGACATGACCTTCTCCATGGTGTACCACTATGACGAGAACTTCATTCTGTCCCTCTCCCACGACGAGGTGGTCCACGGCAAGCACTCCCTGCTCTACAAGATGCCGGGGGACGAGTGGCAGCAGGCCGCCAACCTGCGCGCCTACATGGGCTTCATGTATGCCCACCCCGGCAAGAAGCTCAACTTCATGGGCACCGAGATCGCCCAGAGCAACGAGTGGAATCATGATGCCCAGCTGCCCTGGCACCTGTTGCAGTACCCCAGGCACGGCGGCCAGCAGCGGTTGATCCGGGATCTCAACCACCTCTATCGTCATGAACCTGCCTTGTACCAGGCGGATTATGAACAGGCCGGTTTCCGCTGGCTGGATCACAACGATGCCGACAACAGCATCTTCGCCTGGCTGCGGGCCGACAAGCTGGGGGCCCATCCGCTGGTGGTGGCCTGCAACTTCACCCCGGTGCCGCGCATCGGTTACCGTCTCGGGGTGCCGTCTGCCGGTCGCTATCGGGTGGTGCTCAACACCGACAGCGAGCATTACTGGGGCAGCAACTATGATGTGGGTCTGGTCTTCGTCGCCGAGGCGACCCCCTGGCAGGGGATGGCACACAGCCTGGTGCTGGACTTGCCGCCGCTCGCGACCTTGTTCATCAAACAGGAGTCCTGATGTTTGAAATGGAAAACGGGGTAGATCACCCGCTTGGCGCCCGTCTGGACGAGACAGGCTGCCACTTCTGTGTCTGGGCTCCCCAATCGGACAAGGTGGAGCTCTGCCTGTTCGACGACGAGGAGCAGGAGCTGGCGCGTCTCCCCTTGCCCGGTCGGCGCGGTCAGTACTGGTTCGGCCACGTGCGCGGGGTCAAGGCCGGTCAGCGCTATGGCTACCGGGTGCATGGCTCTCCCCAGGAGGGGTTGCTGTTCGACCCGGACAAGCTGCTGATAGACCCCTATGCCCGTGCGCTCAGCCGTGCCACCCACTGGGACGATGCCCTCTACGACGGGGACAGCGCGGCCATGGTGGGCAAGTCGGTGGTGGTGGACGATGCCTTCGACTGGCAGGGAGTCGGCAAGCCCGGCATCCCGCCGGAGCGGGTCGTGCTCTACGAGACCCACGTCAAGGGGTTCACCCGCCAGCACCCCGGCATCCCCAAGGCGTTGCAGGGCACCTATCTGGGCATCAGCCACCCGCTGATGATCGAGCATCTGCAGGGGCTGGGGGTGACCTCGGTCCAGCTGATGCCGGTGGCGGCCTTCATGTCCGAGCCCAGGCTCGAGCAGCTGGGGCTCACCAACTACTGGGGCTACAACCCCATCGCCTTCTTCGCGCCCGAACCGCGCTACGGGGCGAAGGATGCGGTAACCGAGTTCAAGACCATGGTGCGCGAGCTGCACCGGGCGGGGCTCGAGGTGATCCTGGATGTGGTCTACAACCACACCGCGGAGTCCGGCTTCGACGGCCCCATGCTCTCCCTCAAGGGGTTTGACAACGCGGGCTACTACGCCTTCGAGTCGGGTGCCCACGGTCTGGATTACCATCGCCACGCCAACGTCACCGGCTGCGGCAACAGCGTCAATCTGGATCACCCCAACACCCTGCGGCTGGTGCTCGATGCCCTGCGCTACTGGGTCACCGAGATGCAGGTGGACGGTTTCCGCTTCGATCTGGCGGTCACCCTGGCGCGGGAAGCGGGGGAGTTCGATCCCATGAGCGCCTTCTTCAAGGCCATGATGGCGGATCCCGTGCTGGCGCGGGTCAGGCTCATCGCCGAACCCTGGGACATCGGCCCCTTCGGCTATCGTCTCGGCCAGTTTCCGAGCCAGTGGCTGGAGATCAACGATCGTTACCGCGACACGGTGCGCGCCTTCTGGCGCGGGGATGCGGGCAAGATGGGGGATTTTGCCACCCGTCTGGTGGGCTCGCGGGATCTCTTCCCGAAGAACTGGCGCTCCCCCCACACCAGCGTCAACTACCTCTGCTATCACGACGGCTTCACCCTCGAGGACCTGGTCTCCTACAACCAGCGCCACAACCAGGCCAACGGCGAGGACAACCGGGACGGCCACGGCAACAACCTCTCCAGCAACCACGGGGTGGAGGGGCCGACCCTGGACCCGCGCATCAACAACCTGCGCCAGCAGCAGAAGCGCAACCTCATCGCCACCCTGCTGCTGTCACAGGGGACGCCCCACTTTCTGGCCGGGGACGAGATGGGCCGCAGCCAGCTCGGCAACAACAACGCCTACTGTCAGGACAACCAGATAAGCTGGGTGAACTGGCAACTGCGCCCGGAGGACGAGCGGCTGCTCGCCTTCACCCGCCAGATGATGGCGCTGCGGGCGGAGTCCGGGGTCTTCTCCAACCTGCAACTGAGCGACGACGGCTGGAACGGCAAGGCGACCAGCTGTCACCAGGTGAACTGGTATCACCCGGACGGCCATCAGCTCACCGATCAGGACTGGCACGCCCCCATGGGGCAGGCGTTTGCCATGGACATCGGCATGATTGGCTGCTCCGGGGAGCGCTGGTACGTGCTGTTCAACGCCAGCGACTATGACATCCAGTTCCGCCTGCCGCCGCCGGGGGAGGGCATGGAGTGGATCCAGACCATCGACACCGCCACCAACGACGGCCTGCCCTTCCTGCCGGACGACATCAAGCGGCAGGTGGCGGTGGGGCGTGCCCACTCCCTCAAGCTGCTGGAGCGGGTCGCCCTGCCGGCGGCGGTGCTGGCGAGCGAAGGGGTGGTGGCAGCGGATGTTGTCGCCGTGTTGCCAACGGGATCACAGTTCCCGCTGGCGGGGTAGAGCCAGGCGCCCTGACTGGGTATGCTGGGCACCGTTATCAGTGGTGAGGAGCCGGAATGAGCAGTAACAACCCTGAACAGTGGCGCGACAAGCTGAGTGCAGAGCAGTTCCACATCTGCTGGGAGAAAGGGACCGAGCGTCCCTACAGCGGTGCCCTGCTGCACAACCGCAAGAGCGGCGATTACCACTGCGTCTGCTGCAAGCAGGTGCTGTTCCACTCAGCAGCCAAGTTCGACGCGGGCTGCGGCTGGCCCTCGTTCGACCGGGCCATCGAGGGGACGGTGACCTACACCGAGGACAACAGCCACGGCATGAAGCGGGTGGAGATCACCTGCAGCCAGTGCGGCTCCCACCTCGGCCACGTCTTTCCCGACGGGCCGACCGAGACCGGCCAGCGCTACTGCGTCAACAGCCTGAGCCTGGATTTCGAGCCCGACGCCTGATCCCCGACACGACCAGCGGCGCCTCCCNGCTTTTTTATCTCCCCCTGTCAGGTGCCGGGCTATGCCAGCGGCAGGTAGATGTCGGTGACCAGCTCATGGGTGGGCACCTCGTGTACAAAGTTGTGGTAGTGGAAGAAGAGTGGAAAATCCCGCAGCTCTTCGCCGCTGGCGGGCAGCCAGTCGCGGTAGAGCGCCCGGGCACAGTCGGCCAGGAGGTCGTGGGAGCCGTGGTGGCGTACCACGGCGCAGCGCCCGGCCGGGATGAGGGCATTCTTCACGCCCCACTCATTGTCCTCGGCGACGGGGGCCTCGACGCTGCCACAGAGGGTAAAGCGAAACGCCGCACCCTCCGTCGTGGCGGGGTCGTCCGGCGCCAGGCCATAGGTCCGGCTGGTGGCGACCGGGGAGTCGCCCGTGGCCTTGCGCCACTGGATGAAGCGCGCCGCGGTGTCGTTGATGCGCTCGGGCAGGCCCTGATGGGTCAGGGCGGCGACGGCGGTCTGCGGGAACTGGATGATGTCGACTCGCATGGGGTCAATCCTCTTTGTGGGGGGCCGTGGCAGGCAGCGATGCCAGCTGGCCCAGTCCGGGTGCTGCCTGAACTGGCTGGGCGTCAGGCCGAACGTCTGCTTGAAGGCGCGACTGAAAGATTCGCCATGCTGGAAGCCGGCATCGAGGGCGATATCAGTCACCTTGTCCAGAGGCGCGAATGCCAACCGGTAAGAGGCCCGCTTCAGCCGCAGCAGCTGGATGTAACGCCCCAGCGGCACGCCGCAGTAAGCGGCAAATTGCCGATGAAAGTGAAAGGGCGAAAAGTGCGCCACGGCGCTGAGCCGCTCCAGCGACAGGTCGTCGTCGAGATGGCGCTCGATGTGCTCTGTCACCGTTTGAAAGCGTCGGCGGTAGGCCTCTGTCTGGTTGTGATCCATGGTCTCTCCTCTGTGCTGCCCACTATCGGCCAACGGGCCCGAGCTGTCCTGACGGATCTTGCTCTCTTTGCCTCCCCTCGGGGATAAGAGCCATGACCGCCAGCCCGGCGGGCGCTGCCTGACTTGTCGCGGGTTCGTCAGGCCAGCAGCAGGGCGGCCCCCGTCAGCAGGGCGGCGAGGGGCAGAACGGGGAGCCGTGGCACCCGCAGCAGGTAGAAGCCGACGGCGGCCAGCGCCAGATCGGTGGGGGAGAGCACGGCGCTCTGCCACACCGGCTGATAGAGGGCCGCCAGCAGCAGCCCCACCACGGCGGCGTTGATGCCGGCCACGGCCCCCGCCAGACGGGGGCGGGCCAGCCAGTGCTGCCAGCAGGGGCCCAGCGCCCAGAGCAGCAAGAAACCCGGCAGGAAGAGCGCCAGGGTCGCCAGCAGCGCCCCGATGAGGGGAGTGGCGGGCAACAGCACGGCGCCCAGGTAGGTGGCCAGGGTGAACATGGGGCCGGGTACCAGCTGGGCCAGGCCGTAGCCGGTCAGGAACTGCTGCTCGCTCAGGTGGTGACCCAGGCTCTCCTGCAACAGGGGCAGCACCACGTGACCACCGCCAAACACCAGGCTGCCTGCCCGGTAAAAGTCGGCCAGCAACTGGCTGACGGGGCCGCTCGCCACCAGGGGCAGGCCGACGAACAGCAGGGCGAACAGCAGCAGGGTCGGCCAGTGAGGCTGGCGATCCGGAGTGGACGCGGGGCCCTGACTCCCCGGGTGCGGCTCGCGCAGGGCACAGAGCAGGGCCGCGCCGAGCAGCATGGCGACCTGGGTCAGAAGACCGGGGGCGCACCAGAGGGCGGCGGCGGTGGCCACCATGACCCCCTGTTGCAGCGCCGTCTTGCAGAACTGGCGGCTCATGGTGAGCACGGCATCCGCCACCACGACGAGCGCCAGCAGCTTGAGGCCGTGCAGGGCGGCGTCCAGCCAGAGGTTGCCCGCAAGCTGACCCAGACCGACGGCGGCCGCCAGCAACAGCAGAAAGGAGGGGAGGGTAAAGCCGACGAAGGCGGCCAGGGCGCCGCCGATGCCGGCACGGTGGCGACCGATGGCAAAGCCGAGCTGGCTGGAGGCCGGACCCGGCAGCAGTTGGCACAGGGCCAGCAACTGGGCGAACTCCGCCTGGTTCAGCCAGCCCAGCCGCTGGACAAAGGTGCGCTGAAAATAGCCGATATGGGCGGCCGGCCCGCCAACACTGATGCACCCCAGCCACAAGAACTGCATGAATACCTGTCCCATCTTCCCCTCCTCGTCATCATCCTGGCCCGGATAATATGACAAAAAAGTGACAGTTTGGTGACGGTACGCCCTCCCGCGCTGCCTGCCATCAACAGGGGCTGGCGGGGTGGCTGGTCGCCTCCGCCAGCTGACGAGAGGTACCGGGGTGACGCGCGGCAGCCTGCCGGTGAGGGTCAGGGGGCAGGTTGTGCCTGGGGCAGGTAGCATTGTCCCGCCAGCCAGCAGGCGATGGACTGGCGACTGGCATCGAAGTGAGGCTCGGGCAGAGTGTGCGGGTCGCACCAGATCCAGCCCTCGCATTTTTCCGGCTCCAGCAGTTGCGGCTCCCCGTCCACCTCTGCCAGCAGGGTGACCGAGATGTAGTGCAGGCCGCTCTCGCGCCAGGTCTCCAGGTTGTTGGTGACGGCGATGACGCGAGGCTGGCGGATGACGAAGCCGGTCTCCTCCGCCACCTCCCGGATGGCTGCCGACTCGAAGGTCTCCCCCAATTCCAGATGACCGCCAGCGATGGACCAGTAGGGGGCATGGCTGCCCTTGCGCTTGCCAAGCAGTACCTGGCCCTGGCCATTGGTGAGAATGACGCCGACACCGACGCGGGGATAGGGGGTAGACATAGGGGAGGCTCCTTGCTGAGACGGCGGGGTGCGCCAGGGAAAACGGGCCCACCTTAGGGGGGATGGGCCCGTTGTGCAAGCCGCCTGTTCAAGGGCGATCGGATGCCGATTTTCCATCGCTTAAATGGATGGGTCTGGCGATATTCTATCTGTTAAATAGATGGGAAATGCCTCCGGATCAGGGCAGTCTGACCAGCATCTTGCCGGTATTGCGGCCCTGGAACAGTCCGATAAAGGCTTGCGGCATGCTGGCCAGCCCCTCGCTGACGGTCTCCTCGGCCTGGAGGGTGCCCGCCTCGAAGGCCGGCATGGCCTCGGCCAGGAACGCCCCGTAGTGTTGCCAGTGATCGGAGACCAGCAGCCCCTGCATCAGGATGCGCTTGCGGATCACCTGGGAGAGGTTGCGCGGGCCGCTGGCCTGGCCGTTGCTGTTGTACTGCTCGATGAGGCCGCACAGCACGATGCGCCCGTGCACCACCAGGTGGTTAAGGGCGGCATCCAGCATGGCGCCCCCCACGTTCTCGAAGTAGACGTGGATGCCTTCGGGGGCGAGGCGGGCCAGCTCGGCGTCGAGATCCGGGGTCTCCCGGTAGTTGATCACCGCATCGGCTCCCAGGGTCTTGAGGTAGGCGACCTTGTCGGCCGAGCCGGTGGAGCCGATGACCCTGGCCCCCGCCTGCTTGGCGAGCTGGACCGCCATGGTGCCGACCGCCCCGGAGGCTGCCGAGACCAGCAGGGTTTCACCGGCCTTCAGGTGTGCCACCTTGTGCAGGCCCGCCCAGGCGGTCATGCCCGGCATGCCGAGGGCGCCGAGGAAGCGCTGGGGCGGCAGGGTGGTGTCGGGCAGGCGGGTGAGCTGGGCGGCGTTTGCCACGAAGGCATCCCGCCAGCCCAGCATGCTGCTCACCTTGTCCCCCACCTTGAAATCGGGGTGGCGCGATGCCTGTACCGTGCCGATGGCGCCGCCGTCGAGGGGGCCGTTGAGGGGGAAGGGAGGAACGTAGCTTTTTGCCTCGCTCATGCGGCCGCGCATGTAGGGGTCCACCGACAGCCACTGGTTGGCGACCTGCACCTCTCCCTCCTGCAGGGCGGGCAGGGGCACGTCCCGGAGGGCGAAGTCCTCCAGGGTGGGGAGACCGGTGGGGCGATGCAGCAGTTGGATTTGATGGCTGATGGCATTCATGGGCATTCTCCGGCAGTGGGGCCGCGCGTCGGGCGGCGGCCTGGTATTTTTGTTTGTGTGCAAACTAAAATCAGGGTAGTCCTGAACACGGGGGCTGGCAACTGTTTTGTGTGCAAACTATTCAGCCCCGAAGTTGATGGGGTATACTGCCCCCTTGTCGTCAGCGAGGTCCTCCATGAGCGAATTGAAAAAGCAGGTCTGTTTTGCCCTCTACAGCGCCTCCAATGCGGTGATGCGTGCCTATCGGCCGCTGCTGGACAAGCTGGATCTCACCTATACCCAGTACCTGGTGATGCTCTCGCTCTGGGCCCGGGACGAGGTCAGCCTCAAGGAGATAGGGCAGGAGACCGGACTGGATGCGGGCACCCTGACCCCCATCGTCAAGCGGCTGGAGAGCAAGGGGTGGCTGACCCGAACCGTCTCCCACGAGGATGAGCGGCAAAAGTGCATCAGTCTGACCGAGGCGGGACGCCAGTTGCAGCAGGAGGTCAGGGAGTGCTGTCTGGCGGACAGCTTGCGCAATCAGGTGGATCTGGCCGATGCTGAGTTGGCCCAGCTCAAGCAGCTTTGCGATCGCGTGGCGGCGCAGCTGGGGCGCTGATCCCTTTCCCCGTCAGGAGTGACCCGATGAAACCCATGCAATCCCTGCTCCCTCTGTTTGCCATCCTGCTGTGCGCCTGCGCCGATACCTCCTATCCCCGTTCCGAGCTGCAGATCGACGATGCCGATGCCTGGCAGGCCATCTGCAAGGACGGGGTCCGGGTGCGGGCGGTCACCGACGAGGGGATCTGTGCGGATCACCGCGGGGTGGCCATGTGGACAAATAAACCAAGGGCTGCACGGATGGCAGAAGAAGCGGCCAAGTAGTGTGACCTGTACGACATAAAATGACATGACCGGCCATGGGGCCGGTTTTTTTCGCGATCTTGCCAGCACTTTGGCACCTTGTTCATGGTGCACTCATTTTTCTCTTCCCATACTGGCCCTCAAGGTAGCAAACCAACAGGAGAGAGAGATGCAATCATCCATCGTCGGGCTCTCCATTCTGTGGGGGCTGGCCAGCTTTGGTGTTCAGGGGGATTTCATCGAGAGCCGTGATACCGCCTCCCCCTCCTGGCAGGCCGAGTCCAGAGTGGAGATGGAAGGGTACTTGATGGAGTCGTTGGGCGCCGATCGCTGGGTGTTCGACAACGGCAGCGAGAGCCTGGAAATATCTCTGCCCAAAGGGCAGTGGGTGTCGACCGGTGAGCGGCTGCGGCTGCGCGGCGAACCCCTGCAGGAGCAGAGCGGCTGGTTGCTGCAGGTGCAGGACGTCAGCCAGGTCGAGGCATGACGAGGCGTCCACCACCTGGCGGCGCGAGGGCGCCCGGGGGCTGTGTTGACCGCGAATGCCCTTGATAGCAGAGACAAGAAGAGGAGGCCCTGGCCTCCTCTTGCTTTTGGTGCATCCCCGGATGCGGGGTGGGTTGTCAGCCCAGGTGGTTGAGGGGCAGGGCGGTCTTGTGCTTGATGCGGCGCAGCACGAAGCTCGAACGCACCCCGGTCACGCCGGAGATGTGGGTCAGCTTGTCCAGCAGGAAGTGCTGGTAGTGCTCCATATCCCGCACCACCACCTTGAGCTGGTAATCCGCATCGTTGCCGGTGATGAGGTCGCACTCCAGCACCTCGGGCAGATCCTTGACGGCGCGATCGAAGTTCTCGAACCGCTCCGGAGTGTGCCTGTCCATGGAGATGTGAATGTAGGCGGTGAGGGTCAGCCCCAGCTGGCGGGCATTGAGCAGGGTGACATGGGTATCGATGAGACCGGCATCCTCCAGCGCCTTGACCCGGCGCGAGCAGGGGGAAGGAGAGAGCCCGACCAGCTCGGCCAGCTCCAGGTTGCTGATGCGGCCATTTTCCTGCATCAGCTCCAGAATATGCCTGTCTATACGATCAAGTTTCAGCATTCTCCGTACCTCTTCGCAATTACTAATCCACTTTTCCTAGATTAAGGGTGAACTATTGCAAAAACAACTGAAAATACCTGCTACTTCACAACCACTCACCGCATCGCGGGGAGTAACATGGTTACATCTTCCGGTGGCAAGACAGGCGCCCGACCAGGCACCTGTGGTGAAGGACCTTACCGGGTCAAGAGCCCCATCAGCCGTTCGACCTTATCGGGAAACAACGGGCTGGAACGAGAGCACCCCCTCCCCGAAGGCAACAAAGCAGGCATCCCGGCGCCTGCTTTGTTGTTTTTGCGTTCCGCCCGCTCAGGGGCGGGGCGGCCGGATGCGATAGAGGCAGCGGCTGTCCCCCTCCAGCAGATACTGCTCCCGCTCCACCTCGGCCGGCGCCAGCAACCGGCGAAACAGCGCCAGCTCGCTGCGGCAAAAGCCCCGACAGGCTCTGGCCGCACTGCAGATGGGGCAGTGACTCTCCCACCACAGCCAGCTGCCGTCCTCCTCCTGCGACATGTCCGCCATATACCCCTCCTGGGTGCGCAGTGCCTTGAGCGTCATCAGCCTGTCTGCCAGCGCCGGCTGGGTCAGCCTGGATTCATAGCGTGCCTGCATCTGCTGCTCCCGCCGCGTGATGAGCTGCTCCATGCCCGCGTCGCCAAACACCTGCCGGATGTCGTCGATCAGCTGCAGGGTCAGATCGCCATGGGTGTCGGGGAAGCGTTGCCAGGCCTGGTCGGTGAGGTGCCACAGGCGCACCGGGCGACCGCGGCCGCGGGCCTCGTCGCTAAACCCCACCCAGCCCTCGGACTCCAGGGCCATCAGGTGCTGGCGCGCCCCCATGGACGTCATCTGCAACTGGTCGCCGAGTTCGGCGGCGCTCTGGGGGCCGCGGGTTTTCAGCAGATAGAGGATCTTGTCGGTACTGGCGTTCATGGGGGCTCCGGTGGTGGGTATCGGTGCGGTGACCGCCTGGATGAGGTCATTATGGGTAGCAGGGCGATTTAAATCAACAATCTGCTTTACTTAATGGACGACCCCTCACAATATAAATAAACCGATGACTTTATTTAATGAGGCGAAGATGGAAGGGATCAAGGGACAGGGGACCCTCTGGGTATTGGTGATGACGGTGACGCTGGCGGTGGCGGGGTTCAGCCTGCCTTCCCCCGTCCTGGCGCCGCTGCTGCTGGATCCGGCCCAGGGCATGTTGACGCCACAGGCGTCGGACTGGAGCCGCAAGGTGTGGCTTGGCGTCATCATGGGGCTCTATCCACTGTTTCAACTGCTGGGGGCCCCCTTGCTTGGCCGCCTCTCCGATCGCCATGGGCGCAAGCCGGTGCTGACCCTCTGTCTGGTGGGGGTGCTGGCGGGGTATGTGCTGATGGCTCTCGGCATCGCCTGGCGTTCCCTGCCGCTCTTGCTGCTGAGCCGGGTGGTGGAGGGCTTCTTCAACGGCGACATCGCCATCGTGCAGGCGATGGCGGCGGACATGAGCACGGCCAGGACCAAGGCCCGCAACTTCGCCCGCATCAACATCGGCATGAACCTGGGCTGGGTGGTGGGTCCCATGATCGGAGGCTATGCGGCCGTGGTCTCGGGAGATTACAGCCTGGCGGCCTGGCTGGCGGTGGGGATGACGGTGATCAACCTGCTGCTGGTGCTCTGGCTGCTGCCCAATCGTCCCCCGGTGCCGGCGACCCGGGATGAGGTTCCTCTCTCGACCCGCCAACTGCTGCTGCAACCTCGTCTCCTGCCCTACTTTGCCCTGACCCTGGCAAGCTATGGGGCGGTACAGCTCTACTTCACCTACTTCAATGTCTGGCTGGTGGAGCGGCTGGCATGGGATCCGGTGCAACTGGCCCAGGCCGCCGTGCTGGTGAGCGTGCCCATGATGCTGGGCTCCTGGATCGGTGAGCAGTTGGCACGGCACTGGCGCGGCAGCTCCCTTGGCATCGTCGGCCACCTGGTGATGGCGGCGGGCATGCTGATGTTCATCCTGCCGACCCAGTGGTGGGGGCTCGCGCTCACCTTCATCCCGGCCGGCATCGGCATGAGTCTGGGGGAGCTGGCCACCTCGGTGGCGGTCTCCAACCGCAGCCATGCCAGCCAGCAGGGGCAGGCGATGGGGCTCTACCGCGGTCTGGCGGTGGGCAGCGAGATCCTGGCGGTGGTGCTGGGCAGCCTGGTGCTGCTGGCGGGGACCGAGTGGCCCTTCTACCTGGCCGGCCTCTGCGGCGTGATCTGTGCCCTCGGTTTCTACGGATTGCGCAGACGGGCGGACAGGCGAAACGCCGTGGCCGGGTGCGCCGAGGCGGGCTGACGAAGGGCGCGGGGATCACAGTTCGGCGACGGGATGGCGGGCCGGACTTGCATCGCGGCGCCGAGTCTGGGACGGTATGGCTCTTTGCTCCGCTGTTCCCGCCCCCCGGCGAGCGCGTCTCCCATCATGGGCCTTGCGATGCCCAGTCCGCATTCCCGGCGGTGAGATGTGTCGTCATGGCACTGGAAACGGGAGGGATGGCGCCGCACCCGTCTCGACATTCTTGGAGGTGATATGAGTCGTTATCAGGCCATTGCATTGGACATGGACGGTACCCTGCTGAACCGGGATCACAAGATCTCGTCCGCTACCCGGGCGGCCCTGGCCCAGGCCCGGGCCCACGACATCAAGGTGCTGCTGGTGACGGGTCGCCACTTCATGACGGCCCGTCCCTTCCACCACGAGCTGGCCCTCGACACCCCCATCATCTGCAGCAACGGTGCCTACCTCTATGATCCGGTGCAGGAGAGGATCCTCGCCGGGGATCCCCTGGCCGTGGCGCCTCTCACCACCCTGCTGGAGGAGGTGCAAGCCCAGCAGATGGGGGCGCTGTTCCACCTGGGGGACGGCATCGGCTACCTGGGCTGCGAGGAGCACGTGGGCCGGATGCGGCGCTGGTCGGCAACCCAGCCGGATCACCTCAAGGTCTCCCTGCTGCCCGCCGAGGATATCGAGTCCTGGTTGCAGTCCCCCATCTGGAAGCTGGAGTTGTTCAACCAGGATCCCGGCCGGTTGCACCGTTTCGTCGGGGAGGTGGTGGAGAGATTGCCCTTCACCCGTGACTGGGCGGCCCCCTATGCGGTGGAGCTGGTGCAGCCAGGTTGCAGCAAGGGCAACCGGCTGGCCCAGTGGGCCGCGAGGGAGGGGATCGCCATGGAGAACCTGGTGGCCTTTGGCGACAACAACAACGACATCAGCATGTTCGAGCAGGTGGGGCTGGCGGTGGCCATGGGCAATGCGGCGCCCCAGATCCAGGCCCATGCAGACCGGGTCACCGCGGATCACAACGAGGATGGCATCGCCCTGGCGTTGCAGCGCTGGGTCCTGCCGGCCTGAGGGGAAAAACAGTCTGCGGCATAAACAGAAAGGGGCCATGTCGGCCCCTTTTTGTCAGCTCCCGAAGGAGAACTGGATCACCCGATCCGGGAAGCGCAGCCGGTTGTAGTCCCGGTATACTCCTTCGTAGTGACGGATGGCGCGCTCGCGCTGGGCACGGTAGTAGTCGCGCTGGCGGCTGTCGCTCTCGCCCCGGATCTGCTGATCCAGCTGGTGGATGCTCCGCTCGGTGCGCTCCAGCTCCTGCTGCAATTCGCCGAGGCGCTGCTCCAGCAGGTACTCCTTGCGGCCGCGCTCGAACTGGGTGAGGAAGCTGGTGTCGTTGGGGCAGACCCCCAGGTATTCGCTCCCCTCCCGTCCCTTGCTGTAGGCAAGCTCGGGGATGCAATAGAGCTCCAGCCCCTTGGCGTAGCCGCGCTGCCACTCCGCCTCATCCACCTTGAGGCCGTACTCCCCGCAGGTCTTCTGATAGTCGCGGGTGGCGCTCCGGGTCTTGCCCTGCTCCCCGTCCTGATAGCCTTGGTTGTACCAGCTCATGGCACGGCACTCCTCCTCCGAGAGGGAACTGCACCCGGCGAGCAGGAAGGGAAGGGTCAACAACAGGATCTTGGGGGACATGAGGGGGCTCCGACAGCAAAGGGGGTGGGGCATTCTAGAAGAGGAGGCCCGTCCGGGACAAGCACCGGGCGAGGGGGCCGTATCATGATGTTTTTATCAGTATTTTCAAGCCGTTGTAGACGGGCTTCCGGCAGCCTTTTCTTGCCCGGGGAGGCAGGGTAAACTGCGCCTACTTTTAACTGGCATGTAACATAAAAACAATGAAAGTCCTGACCGTCGATTATCGCTCCCCCGATGCGGCCGAGCGCTTCACCGAATCCCTGCGCACCACCGGCTTCGGGGTGCTGACTCACCACCCCATCCCGAAGGAGCTGGTGCAGTCCATCTATGACAACTGGTATCGCTTCTTCATGAGCGAACAGAAGCAGGATTTCCTGTTCAATCGCGAGACCCAGGACGGCTACTTCCCGCCCTCGGTGTCCGAGGTGGCCAAGGGCCACAGCCAGAAGGACATCAAGGAGTACTTCCACATCTATCCCTGGGGCCAGATGCCGGCAGAGCTAAAAGAGCAGGCGATGGAGTACTACCGCCTGGCCAACGATCTGGCCGCCGAGCTGCTGGGCTGGGTGGAGCAACACACCCCGGGCGACATCGCCGCCCATTACAGCTGCCCGCTCTCCTCCATGATCGAAGAGAGCCACAAGACCTTGCTGCGGGTGCTGCACTACCCGCCCTTCGACGGCACCGAGGAGCCGGGTGCCATCCGCGCCGCCGCCCATGAAGACATCAACCTGCTGACCATTCTGCCCGCCTCCAACGAGCCGGGCCTGCAGGTGAAAGGTTCAGACGGGGAGTGGATGGATGTGCCCTGCGATTTCGGCACCCTCATCATCAACATCGGTGACATGCTGCAGGAGGCCTCCCGCGGCTATTACCCCTCCACCACCCACAGGGTCATCAACCCGACCGGGGGCAGTGCCGCCAAGTCCCGCATCTCCTTGCCGCTCTTCCTGCACCCCCGTCCGGATGTGGTGCTCTCGGAGCGTCACACCGCCCACAGCTATCTGATGGAGCGGCTGCGGGAGCTGGGGGTGATCTAATCCCGCCAGACCCGGGCAGACAACAAACCGGAGCATCCCCGCTCCGGTTTTTATTTTGTGGCACGATTGGTTGGTTATCCGAATTTTATTGGTTAATGATGCTAAAAACTAAGTTTTATATCGGATATACGCCGAGTGATTGCGCGCCCGCGGGCGTACTCTGAGCGCCATTTCGGGCCTCGCTGGCAGGCCCTTCCCGTGGAGTTCTTATGAAGCAGTCCCAATGGTCATCCCGGCTCGGTTACATCCTGGCCGCCGCAGGTTCCGCGGTCGGTCTCGGCGCCATCTGGAAGTTCCCCTATGTCACCGCCGCCAACGGTGGCGGCGCCTTCCTGCTGGTCTTTCTGCTGTTCAGCTTCACCCTGGGGGTGGCGGTGCTGATGGGGGAGACCCTGATCGGCAGCCTGACCCGGCGCGGGGTGGTGGGAGCCTTTGGTGAACTGATGGGCAGGCGCTGGCGCTGGGTCGGTGCCATGGGTTTGCTGTGCAGCCTGCTCATCTTCTGTTTCTACAGCGTGGTGGGCGGCTGGACCCTGGGGTACACGGGCATGGCCCTGGCGGGGGAGCTGCAACAGGGGGACGGCGCGGCACTGACCGCCCGTTTCAACGACTACGTCGGTGATCCGTTCTGGCCGGTGCTGACCCACCTGCTGTTTGCCGGCTTGACCTGGTGGTTCGTGCGGGGCGGCGTGCAACAAGGGGTGGAGCGCACCCTGCGCTGGATGATGCCGGCCCTCTTCATCATGATCCTGCTGCTGGTGGCCTTCGGCCTCACCCTGCCGGGCGCCATGGCCGGGGTGCGCCACTTCCTGATGCCCGATTTCAGCAAGCTCGGCATGTCGGGTGTGCTGGACGCCATGGGGCTGGCCTTTTTCTCCCTCTCCATCGGCCTTGGCATCCACACCACCTATGGCGCCTACCTGCCTTCCAGCGAAGGGGTCGGTCGCTCCAGCCTCTGGGTAGTGCTGTTGGCGAGCGTCATCGCCGTGCTGGCGGGCCTGATGATCTTCCCGGTACTGGCGGCGACCGGTATTGACCCGGCCTCGGGCCCGGGCCTCACCTTCATGACCATGCCGGCGGTGTTCCAGCAACTGCCCTTCGGCCAGGGGCTGGCGGTGGTGTTCTTCTCCCTGCTGGTGGTGGCGGCGCTCTCCTCCTCCATCTCCCTGCTGGAGCACTTGCAGTGCTTCCTGTGCGAGAGCCTGGGCTGGTCCCGCCGCACGGCGTGCAACCTGGTCATTGCCCTGGTGATGGCGGGTGGCATCCCGGTGAGCCTGTCGTTCGGTCCCTGGGCCACCCTGACCCTGTTTGGCAAGAACATCTTCGAGTTGCTGGACTTCATCACCTCCAACCTGATGATGCCCCTGTTCGGGCTGGCCCTGACGCTGCTGCTGGGCTGGCGGCTCGGTCGCCAGGCGCTGCCCGAAGGGCTGGCTCCCCACTGGCGGGCACTGCTGATGGGCTGCTGGCGCTGGCTGGCTCCCCTGCTCATTGGTGGCATTCTGGTGCGCGGCCTGGTGTAGGGAGGGTTGGTCATCTGTGCCACTCCCCGGCCGGGCTGGCAGGGGAGTGGGGTGGCAGGATTGACTCTTTATAAAAATCTGTTAATTAAAAATAAATAGAGTAACGGTCTGTAATTTCGATATTTTGTTTTGGTTAAATCTGTTTTTGGTTCTGTTTTAGACTATTTCCTGTCAACTTCTCTTGCCATGGTTTAGGCTGTGGCTCCTTTTTACCGTGCAGGCGTCGCCCTCCCATGTCACCCCTTATCGCTCTCTGTGGCCGATTTAGCCCCTTCCTGGAGAGGTGACCTTGCAGGTGTCGTTTGTCTGACTGTTCATTGCAAAGGTCGCCCTCAGGCGGCCTTTTTTGTTGCGGCGCACACCGCGTCTAGCCATGGAGTATCGAACTGATGTTGTCTTGCCCGGAGGTTGTATGAGCCAGGTTCAGTGGTCTTCCCGTATTGGTCATGTGCTGGCGGCCGCCGGCTCGGCGATCGGCCTTGGCGCCATCTGGAAGTTTCCCTATGTGACAGCCACCAACGGGGGCGGTGCCTTCCTGCTGGTGTTCCTGCTCTTCAGCTTCACCCTGGGGGTCGCGGTGCTGGTGGGGGAGACCCTGCTCGGCAGCCGCAGCCAGCGCGGCGTGCTCGGCGCCTTCCACAAGTTGGTGGGGCCGAACTGGCGCTGGATGGGTTACATGGGGATCCTGTGTGGCTTCTTCATCTACAGCTTCTACAGCGTGGTGGGGGGCTGGACCGTGGGCTATGCGGCCCTGGCCGTGGGCGGTGAGCTCAACCTGAGTGAGGCGAGCACCCTCACCGCACTCTTTACCGGTTATGTGAGCGATCCCCTCTGGCCGGCCCTCACCCATCTCGTCTTCGCCGGGCTCACCTGGTGGTTCGTGCAGGGAGGGCTGCAACAAGGGGTGGAGCGGGCGCTGCGCTGGATGATGCCGGCCCTGTTCGTGATGATGCTGCTCCTGGTGGTGACCGGGCTCTCCATGCCGGGGGCCATGGCCGGGGTACGCCAGTTCCTGATGCCCGACTTTTCCCACCTGACGGGGCAGGGGGTGCTCGACGCCCTGGGGCTGGCGTTCTTCTCCCTCTCCATTGGCCTCGGGGTACACACCACCTATGGCGCCTACCTGCCGAGCAGTGACGGGGCGCTGCGCTCCGGGGTCTGGGTGGTCACCCTGGCGAGCTGCATCTCGGTGCTGGCGGGGCTGATGATCTTCCCGGTGCTGGCCTCCACCGGCATCGATCCTGCCGCCGGCCCCGGCCTCACCTTCATGACCATGCCGGCGGTGTTCAACCACCTGCCGTTCGGTCAGGGGCTGGCGGTGATCTTCTTCCTGCTGCTGCTGGTGGCGGCGCTCTCCTCCTCCATCTCCATGCTGGAGCACCTGGTGCGCTTCACCACCGAGGAGTGGGGCTGGTCGCGCCGCAATGCCTGCCGGGTGCTGACCCTGCTCATCATGGCCTGCGGCATTCCGGTCAGTCTGTCATTCGGGCCCTGGGCGGACTACACCCTGTTTGGCAAAACCCTGTTCGATCTGCTGGATTACCTCACCTCCAACCTGATGATGCCCCTGTTCGGTCTGGTGCTGACCCTGCTGCTTGGCTGGAAGCTGGGGGACAGTATTGTGCCTGCGGATCTCTCGCCGCTGATGCGTGGTGCGCTGCTCTGGTGCTGGCGGCTGGTCGCCCCCCTGCTGATCGCGGGGATCCTGGTGCGGGGCTTGTTGTAACACACCTGCCAGGGCGGCATGCACCTGCCAGGGCGGCATGCACCTGCCAGGGCGGCATGCACCGCCCTGGATGGCTATAGGCCCTGATGGGGACCGAGGGGCGGCAGTTTGGGGGCCAGGTGAGATCTCACCTGTTGCAGGGTTTCCCGATAGGCGTTCCCATGGTGTTCCAGGAAGGCGGCACTGTGGTTGAGACGCTGCTCCAGCCTGTCCACCAGGCGGGCCACCGCCGGGGCCGCCATGCCAGCGGGCCAGCACTGGGTCAGCAATACCAGCAGTTGCCAGGCATCCCCCGCCTGGGCCGGGAATCGCTCCTGCAGGGTCAGAGCGCTCTGCACGGCGAGCTGGAGCTGACCCGTGGTCATGGCCCGTTGCCGCTCCTCGCGCAGCTGGGTCAGCTGCTGCTCCCGCTGCGCCAGTTGCCGCGCCAGATCGTCGACCACCTGCAAAATGAGCCCCTGCAACAGCGGGGTCTGTGCCACCGGCCCCTGATACTGGCCGAGCTGGGCCAGATAACGCTGGGCATGGTGGGGAAGCCCGCAGAACTGGCTGACGGCCACCCCGAGCAGCTGGTTGAGGTGATTGTCCCGCGCCGCCTCCGGCGGGTGCTTGGCCAGCAGCATCAAGGCGCCATCGAATCGATAATCCAGACCCAGCATCAGGGCGCGCAGCAGCCCCTCCTCGTGGGCACGCAGGGTCACGGCCTGCTGACCGAGCTCCTCCAGAGCCTGCTGCAGCCCATGAACTCTGGCCTCTCCCGGTGGATGCCAGAGCACCGCCAGGGTCGCATCCAGCAGGCAGCGTTCAACGGAGTGGCGAAACGTCTGTTTGGGGAAGTAGCGCAGGATGAAATCGCTGGCCTGCGCCAGCACCTGACCTTCATCCCTTCGCAGCAAGGCCAGCAAAATGGCCACCTGGCGCCACTGCGGCTGCCAGGGGCAGCGGTGCAGCAAGCCTGACAAGGTTTCCCAGGCCGGATCCCACTGCGCCTCGTGCAGTTGGCAGGCGAGAACCAGCGCCTGATGGATGACGGGGGGCAGTCGCTCCCGGTTGCGGGCCAGATCCTTGTGGGCGCTCTCCACCCGGTTCAGCCCGAGCAGAGCCTGGTTCAGTCCCTGGCGTGGCCACCAGGCATCGTGCTCCGTGGTGCAGATGGCGTAGTGCTGGGCGGCCTGCACCCGTTCCCCGGCTTGCAGCAGCATGTAGCCCTTTACCCTGTCCATCTGTGCTTCCAGCCCCTTGTGGCTGGCGTGCCGGTAAAGCAGATCCTCGCACTGGGCGCAGGCGCTGCGCCACTCCCTGAGCGCCATGGGGGTGGCCAGGGGGCGGGTCACCGTGGTCAGTGCCAGCAGCGCTTGCAGGCTGTGCGCCAGCTGCTCCGTGGTGAAGGGCACGGCCAGACGCAGGGCGAAATAGAGGTCGGAGGGGGGGAACTGGCCGGTGTCCTCGTCCTGCTCCAGCAGCAGGAGCACGCAGCCGGGCGCGAGCAGGCCCAGGTGGTGTGCTTCATGCAGCAGCCTGACTCCCTCGTGGGCCTGGTGGTGATACTGGCGGCAAAGAATGGCATCGAAGGCGTGCTGGCGCAGCAGGGCGGGCAGGCTTGCAATCTCTTTGCAGTGGAACAGCTCGGTGGGGGGCAGCCCCAGATCACTCAGTCCCTGGGTGAGGGTCGAGCCCATCATGGCATCGTCTTCGATGAGGAGGATCTGCATCTTTGACGCTCCTTCGCCGGTCGGGGGTGGCGAGGTTGGATTCAAAGTTAGCCTCCACTCTCCCGCGAGAGCCAGAGGGGGTCAATACCCCACCTGGGTCAGGGATGGCTCAGTGCCGGCCTTGGGCGGGGCAAAGATAGCATCACTGAAGGCCGGGCCCCCTGGCCGAGAAGGGGCAGTCCCGCTGGGGGACACGCAGCTCCCCGGCTCCCGCCTTTCCCTGCCAGGTGAGCTCGAGCTGGCCCAGGCGCCCGAGGCGGCGCAGCTCGAACTCGTAGCGCAGGCAGGGGTTGTCGGTGGGCAGCCGTGTCATCCCGGCGGGCAGCCGGTAGTCGTAGCGCAGCTGGGGGCCATCTTGCAGTCGGCTCTGCACGGGCACCAGCCCCTCCGCCGTCGGTGCGGGGGCCTTGAGATAGCGGCGCAGCGCCACCGGGGCGTCGATGGCTTTTTGATAGTGAAGGCCGTTCATGGCTGCCAACTCCTCCTCCAGCCGCGTCAGCTCCCCCTCCAGTCCGCTCAGGGCGGCGCCAAGCTGTTGATGGGCCGGGGAGGCGCAGCCTCCCAGCAGCAGGGTTGTGATCAGCAGGGCGGGACGGGCGGCAGACATGAAGGCTCCTCGGGTGCCAGGGTCAATGACTATAGCAGGGGATTGGTGGGCGGCGTGCCCCTCAGCAGCCCGGCGAGGCGCTCCAGCCCTTCGGCGACGCGGGCGTCGGTGGCGGGCTGGCTCAGGCTGAGGCGTACTCCCTGCGGGGCGGCAAACTGGCCGGCGGCGAAGTGTTCTCCGCTGGCGACCCCCACGTCAAGGGCGTTGGCGGCCTCCGCAAACTCCTGGCTGCGCCAGGGCTCGGGCAGCGGCAGCCAGGCGTGCATGGACCCCGCCTGCCAGCGCGCTCCCGGCAGCAGGTGGCGCAGTAGCTCACCCCGGCGCGCCAGGATTTTTCGCTGGTGTTCGATGAGCGGCATGATCTGGCGCTGGCTCACCAGCTTGCAGGCCAGTTCGATGAGCAGCGGACTCACCATCCAGCTCGACAGCCGCATCGCCTGGGCGAAGCCGTTGCGAAGGGCGGGAGGGGACAACACGAAGCCGACCCGCAGGCCGCCGCAGGCGATCTTGGCGAGACTGCCAAGGTAGATGACCCGCTCCGGTGCCAGGTTGACCAGGGGAGGGATCGCACTTTCGGGCAGCAGGCCGTTGACGTCATCCTCGACGATCAGCAGATCGTGGCGACGGGCGATGGCGACGATGGCGTCGCGCCGCGCCAGGCTCATGGTGGCCGTGGTGGGGTTTTGCAGGGTGGGGGTGAGGTAGAGCAGCTTGGCCCGGCGGGTACGGCACGCGGCATCCAGCGCCTCTGGCAGCAGTCCCTCCTCATCCATCGCCAGCCCCACCACCTGATTCTTGAGCTGGCGTGCATTACCCAGCATGCCGGGGTAGCTCAGTCCCTCGCAAAACAGGGTCTCTCCCACGCAGCCGGTGGCCAGCAGGGCCAGCATGATGCCGTGCTGGGCACCATGGCTGAACAGCAGGCGATCTTCGCTCGCCGTGATGCCCTGCTCGGCGAGCCAGTCGACGAACAGCTGGCGCTGTGCGGGGCGTCCGGCCTCCTTGTCATAACCGAGCAGGCCGTTGAGATCCCCCTGCGCCAGATCGGTGAGCAGGGGCCTGATGATGGCGCCCCTGTCCAGCTGGACCGGGAGGTTCTGCCACAACTCGATGCGCTGGCTGTCTTCATTGCGGATCACCCATTCGTTGGCGGGATCCGCCGCTCCCCTGACCCAGGTGCCGTGCCCGACCCGGGCCGCCAGCAGGCCCCGTCGCTCCGCCTCGGTGTAGGCGCGGGTGACGGTGCCCACGGTGACCCCCAGCTTGTCTGCCAGAGCCCTGTGGGTCGGCAGCCGGGTCTCGGGTGAGAGGGTGCCGGTGGCGATGGCCTGCTCGATGGCTTTGACCAGTTTGAGGTAGAGGGGCCCCTCGAAAGGGGTGAGGTCGGGCGTCCAGATTGTCATGGTGACAATAAATCCATTGATCCAAGATTGTCCGCAATATAGCGTGATTATCAGTCTTTACACAACCAACAAGCACACATTGTATCGGTACAATGTGGCGAGAAAGGAGTCTCCCCATGACCATCGAATGGTATGCCACCCTGTTTGGCTTCGCCCTGCTCACCTGCGGCACGCCCGGGCCGAACAACCTGATGTTGACGGCGTCCGGCGCCAACTTCGGCGTGCGGCGCACCCTGCCCCATCTCATCGGGGTGGCGGTGGGCCAGCCTGTGTTGCAACTGGTGCTGGCGCTCGGCTTCTATCCGCTGTTCGAGCGCTGGCCCCTGCTCAAGCTGAGCCTGCAGGTGCTGGGCAGCCTCTACCTGCTCTGGCTGGCGTGGCGCATCGCGGTGGCAGGCGCCCCCGGAGATCCCGCCAGCCGTGCCCGCCCCTTGACTCTGCTTGAAGGATTGGGCTTCCAGTTCCTCAATCCCAAGGCGTGGATGATGGGGATCTCGGCCATCAGTCTGTTCAGCCTGCCGGGGAGCGACTACTGGCCGAGCATGTGGGGCATCATGAGTGTCTTCCCCATGGCGGGGTTCCCGGTCTGCTTCGCCTGGGTGATGTTTGGCCATCAGCTCAGTCGCTGGATCAACTCGGACAAGGGGTGGCGTCGTCTCAACGGCAGCCTGGGTGCCTTGACCGCCCTGTGCGTGGTGATGCTCTGGTATTAACAGCGTCTTGATTATTCATGCAAAGAAAATGCATTGCTGACCTTGTCGTCAGGGCGTCGGCTCTGCATATTAGGAGGCTTGCCGTATCTGAACGAGGTTGAGATGGATCTGAACTGGTTGCTCCCCCTGGCGGGCTTTGCCCTTATCACCTGTGGCACGCCGGGCCCCAACAACATGCTGCTCACCAGTGCCGGGGCCGCCCAGGGGTTTCGCCGCTCCGTGCCTCTGCTGGTGGGGGTGGTGGGGGGCATCAACCTGATGATCCTGGCCACGGCCCTGGGGCTTGGGGTGGTGTTCGAGCGTCTGCCCCTGCTGCACGACGGCCTCAAGCTGGTGGGGTCGGCCTACCTGCTCTGGCTGGCCTGGAAGGTGGCCAACGCCAGTGGCCCGGCGGAGGGGAACCGGCCGCTCATCCCGGCCCATCAGGGGGCCATGCTGCAACTGCTCAATCCCAAGGCCTGGATGATGGCGCTCTCCGCCATCAGCGGCTTCACCCTGGCGGGGGAGGCTTACTGGCCGTCCGCAGGCTGGGTGCTCGGCATTTTCTTCGTGACCGGCCTCTATACCGGCGCCTTCTGGGTGCTGTTCGGTGCCCAGGTGCGCCGCCTCATCCGCACCGCCACCGGCTGGCGTCGTTTCAATCTGGGCATGGGGCTCGCCACGGCGGCCTGCGTGCTGATGATCTGGGTTTAGGCCTCGGCCTGAGCCTTTACCGGCTGTCTTGTTGGCCCTTCGGGGCCTTTTTTATTGCCGGGGCGGTGCGATCAAACGCGCCCCCTGAGGGATTGCAGCATTGGTTTGCACCATCGGGTTACATAAGGAGATCCCATGAAATGTATCGGTCTGCTGGGTGGCATGAGCTGGGAGTCCACCGTCAGCTATTACCAGGCCCTCAACCGGGGGGTACGCGAGCGGCTCGGCGGTCTGCACTCGGCGCGGGTGCTGCTGAGCAGCGTGGATTTTGCCGGGATAGAGCGGTTGCAGCACGCCGGTGACTGGCCCGCCACCGCCCGTCTGCTGGCGGCCGAGGCCAGGGCCATCCAGGCCGGTGGCGCCGATTTTCTGCTGATCGGGACCAACACCATGCACAAGGTGGCGCCGGAGATCGAGGCCGCCATCGACATTCCCCTGCTCCACATCGCCGATGCCACGGCCCATCGCCTCCAGGCCGACGGGGTGACCCGGGTAGGCTTGCTCGGCACCCGCTTCACCATGGAGCAGGATTTCTACAAGGGGCGGCTCCAGGAGCGCTTCGGGCTGGAGGTGCTGGTGCCTGATGACGCTGCACGGGAGCGGGTGCACCGCATCATCTATGACGAGCTCTGCCTCGGCGATATTCGCGAGTCGTCTCAGGCCGAGTATCTGGCCATCATCGCCGATCTGGCACAGACCGGTGCCCAGGCGGTGATCCTGGGTTGCACCGAGATCGCCCTGCTGGTGGGGGCGTGCCAGGCCGCCGTGCCTCTCTATGACACCACCGCCATCCACGCCGAAGCCGCGGTGACGCTGGCCCTTGCCTGATGTGGTGCGGGCGGGGTGAGGGGGCGCCCCTCTCGGCGCCCCGCCTGTTTTTTCCTCCTTTCATAACTGTGAGTCAGCCTTCATTTCAGCAGGGCTGAAGCCGTTTTTATTGTCAATCGGCTCACATTTCCTCTTTTTGTCTCTTGAGTCCGGGGCATCAGACGCCTAGTTTTCGATCACTGAAACGATTCAGCTTTCACAAAAACAAGAGACACGAGGATAAATCCATGTTGAAGAAACTCTCCATTGCCGTGCTGCTCGCCCTGGGCGCCACCGCGGGTCACGCCGCCGAATTTCTGCTGACCGACTCCCAGCAAGGGCTGGATGTGGGTGACTGGAAGATCACCAGCGAGAAGCTCGGTATCAAGAGCCCGGTTCCCTTCACCATCGAGAAGAAACGCCTGCACGGCGGCCGCCAGGAAGGGGTGGATCTGCTCATCGTCGACAACGGCGTCATGAAGATCACCCTGGTGCCGACCCGCGGCATGGGGATCAAGGAGGTCAAGGCGGCGGATCTGCGCCTCGGCTGGGATTCACCGGTCAAGGAGGTGGTCAATCCCGCCTTCATCGATCTCGAGAGCCGTGGCGGCCTCGGCTGGCTCGACGGCTTCAACGAGATGCTGGTGCGCTGCGGCTACGAGTGGACGGGTCATCCCGGGGTGGATGACGACGGCCGCCTCAAGAGCCTGCATGGCCGGGTGCAGAACATTCCCGCCTCCGTGGTCAGCGTGACCGTGGACGAAGAGCCGCCCTATGCCATCCACGTGCTGGGCCGGGTGGACGAGCGCACCTTCAAGATGAGCGAACTGGTCACCTGGACCCAGCTGAGCGTGGTGCCCGGTCAGGCGGAGTTTGCCCTGCAGGACAAGCTGACCAACCACGCGGACTACGAGAACGAGTACCAGATCATCTATCACGGCAACTTCGGGGCCCCCATTCTGGAGGAGGGAGCCAGGGTGAGCACGCCGGTGAAGCAGATCTCCCCGTTCAATGACTACGCCAAGGCCGGACTCAAGGGCTGGCAAACCTATCTGGGGCCCACCAAGGGCTTCGACGAGATGGTGTTCAACCTGGTGCCCTACAGCGACGCCGACGGCAATACCCTGGCAGTGCTGAACAACCGGGCCGGCAACGCCGGAGTGGCGGTGGGCTACAACACCAGACAGCTGCCGGTGCTGACCCTGTGGAAGAACACCGACACCCGGGCCCAGGGCTATGTGACCGGCATCGAACCCGGTACCAGCTATGCCTACAGCACCAAGTACCAGCGCCCGCTCGGGCTGGTCCCCAAGATCCAGCCGGGGGAGACCAAGACCTTCGATCTGACCTATCGCCTGCTGCAAAATGCCGACGAGGTGAAGCAGGCCCTGGCCCAGGTGGAGAAGATCCAGGGCGGTCGGGCCACCGAGCTGCGCGCGCAACCCCTGGTCAAGCTGCCATAAGGGAGAGACGCCCAGCAAAAAGCCGCTCCATGAGCGGCTTTTTCATATCAGGCCCGTCGATCAGACGTGGCTGTACATGGCTTCTATCTCGCGCTGGTACTTGGCCTCGATGATCTTGCGGCGCAGCTTCATGGTGGGGGTGATCTCCCCGAGCTCCATGGAGAAGGCGCTCGGCAGCAGGGTGAACTTCTTCACCTGCTCGAACTTGGCCAGCTCCTTTTGCAGATCCTGAATGCGAGCCTCGAAGAACTCCATCACTCGGGAGTGGCGCAGCAGCTCGGTCTTGCACTGGTACTGCAGGTTGATGGAGCGGGCGTACTCCTCCAGGGACTCGAAGCAGGGCACGATGAGCGCCGACACGAAGTGGCGGGCATCGGCGACGATGGCAATCTGCTCGATGAAGCGATCCTTGCCGAGGGTCCCTTCGACCAGTTGCGGCGCCACGTACTTGCCGTTGGAGGTCTTCATCAGCTCCTTCAAGCGCTCGGTGAAGTAGATGTTGCCCTCGTCATCCAGCTCGCCTGCATCGCCGGTGCGCAGGAAGCCATCCTCGGTCATCACCTCGGCGGTGGCCTCCGGCTTGTTGTAGTAGCCACGCATCACGGTGGGGGCGCGCACCAGCAGTTCGTTGTTCTCGCCGAGTCTCACCTCGATGCCGTTTAGCGCCGTGCCAATGGAGCCCAGCCTGAACTGGGTGTCTTCATAGCAGCAGACGGTGGCGGTGGTCTCGGTCATGCCGTAGCCGTACTTGAGGTTGAGCCCCATGGCCTGGAAGAAGAGATTCACCTCGTCCGCGAGACGGGCGCCCGCCACCGGCAGGAAGCGGGTGCGACCGCCGAAACGGGCGCGCAGATTGCGAAACACCAGGCGCTCGGCAAGCCAGAGCTGGCCATAGAGCAGGGGAGAGGCGGACTTGCCCGCCTGACGGGTGGCGACCATCTGTTTGCCCACCCGGGTGGCCCAGCCGAACAGGGCGCGGCGCAGGCGCGGCGCCTGGGCGACCTTGGCCTGGATCATGGCGTAGGCCTTCTCGTAGAGGCGGGGCACGGCGCACATCACGGTGGGCTTCACCTCGCCGATGACATCCATCACCTTCTGCGGGTCGCGAATGTAGACGTTCTCGGCGCCGCAATAGAGCACGTAGTAGCTCCAGGCTCGCTCGAACACATGGCTCAGCGGCAGCATGCAGAGGGAGACATCCTGCTCGCTGAGGTCGAGGCGAGCGTCATGCATCTCGAAGCAGGCGGCCATGTTGGCGAAATCGAGCATGACCCCCTTGGGTTCGCCCGTGGTGCCCGAGGTGTAGATGAGGGTCAGCAGGTCGTCCATGCGGTAGTGGCGCTCGCGCTCGCGCAGCACCAGCTCGCTGGGTTGGTGGTTGCCGGAGACGAGGAAGGTCTGGAAGTGGCTGGCCGAGGCGCAGCCGCGCAGATCGACGGTGCCGTCCAGGGCGACGATGTGGCTTATCTCGCCGCTGTCGATGAGGTGCAGCGCCTGATCGAACTGGGGCTGCTCCCCCACGAACAGCATCCTGATGCCGGCATCCTTGACGATGTAGCGCAGCTGATCGAGGGTGCTGGTGGGGTAGATGGGCACGCTGACGCCGCGGGCGGCCAGGATGCCGAGGTCGGCCTGGGTCCACTCGGGCATGTTGCGGGCATAGATGCCGACCATCTCGCCGGACTGGTGGCCCGCCCGGATCAGGCCCTGGGCGCAATAATCCATGGCCTGACCCAGGGTTCGCCAGCCGATGGCGCGCCACTGGCCATCCTGCTGGACGCGCAGGGCGGCCTTGTTGCCAAGGCGGGCAATACGCTCACGCATCACTCTAACCAGATGAAACTGCGACATCTCACGCATCCTCAAGTAACAGTTGTGCGCCCGCAGGGGCACCAAAATCGGGGCTGGAGTTTAAACTCTAACATTACAGCTTACAAGTGTGCGCCATTTGTCCTGGATCACAAAGTCGTCAACCAGATGAGAGTGAGGCATGATAGGGGGCAGGGATCGGATTCATTCAGGGAGTTGCACCATGAATATCGGGATCAAGAGCCTGTTCACCGGCGTGTTGCTGCTGTTGGCGGGGGCTGGCGCCCTCTGGTATTTGCTGGGGGGCGCGGGGGAGCAGGATAATCCCTGGCTGAGTGGCGCCGAGGGCTATGAGCAGGCGCAGCGGCTGGCGCTGAGGGAAGGATACCCCTTGCTCTACGTGATCGAGCGCGCCAAGTGCCGACGCTGCAAGGCGCTGAATACCAGGCTGTGGCGTGCCCCCGAGATGCAATCCGCCCTGGCGAAGTTGGTGAAGGTGCGACTCAACCCGGATGCGGGGGATGGCAGCGAGCACATTCTGCGCCGCTTCCCCCAGGTTGCGACGGCCCCTGGCATCTATGTCCAGCGACCGGGTGAGCCGCTTCGCCCCATCAAGATCGCGGTGGATATCGAACAGATCTGGATGCCCGGCGTCACCTATGGTCGCGGCTTCTTCATGCCCCTCTCGGGAGCCGCCTTCGAGGCCGTGCTGAGGGTGACCCTGAGCCTGGAAGACCCCTCCATCGACAACGCGCCCCTGCCCTGAGGGGGGAAGCGAAGCGGGGGAGTCAGGGAGGTCAGAGGGGGGCGCCCGCTGACGGCGGTCTGCTGCGGGTTGTCAGCCGAAGTCGAACAGACGGGACATCAGCACGGCATCCTCCCTCTCCTGCCCGGTGCCATAGTAGTCGGCGCGGCGGCAATATTCGGCAAACCCCTCGCTCTCGTAGAGGTTGATGGCGGTGCGGTTGCCGGCCCTGACCTCCAGGAACCAGGCCTCGGCCTTGCCGGCCTTGCTGCGGGCCAGGTACTCCCTGAGCAGCGCCCGCCCCAGCCCCTTGCCCTGAAAATCGGGATGCACGCAGATGTTCATCAGGGAGCTGTCTCCCGCCACCAGATCCGAGATGTAGAAACCGGCCGGTCGTCCGTCCACCAGCATCAGGCCGTTGAGATAGCGCGGCCCGAAGCAGGAGAGCAGGTTGGCCTGGCTCCAGGGCTCCTGGTGGGCGGCCTGCTCGATGGGGTAGATGGCTTCGAAGTCCGATTCGAGCAGGGGGCGAAAGTGGGGCAAGAGGTCAGACATGGTCACTCCGGACGGGATTCAGGCTTGCGATGGACACCATGGCCGTGCCATGGTCGTGAGCATCAAGGGGTGTGGCGCTGCCGGCACTGCTGCCAGAGGGCGCGCTTGTGCGCCCCATCGGGCTTGAGCGGGCAGACCAGGGCATCGGGCCAGCGAGGGTCCGGCGCCGTCAGCCAGAGCAGGGGCGAAGTGGCCCCCGCGGGCAGGGAAGGCATCTCGGACAGCAGGGAGACCTCGTCTGTGCCAAGGCCGAGCCAGCGGCAGATGTCCCCGAGCAGGGAGGGCGCGGGCAGCGTCTCGGCCAGCAGCCAGAGCTTGCCGGTCGGCAGAGGGGCAGTCTCCTGCGGGGCCAGCACCTCGTCGGCGGGCGTGTTTGCCGGCTGCGCGGCGCCGTCGGGGCTGGTGCCTCCCGCCAGGAGTCGGCCTCTTTGTTGCCAGAGGGGGATGCCCATGCGGGCCAGGATGCGCTGGCGCAGCGGGTCCAGCAGGGGATCTTGCATGGCGAAGGCTCACTCTTGATCTGCGTTGGGGTAAATAATGATGCGCAGAGTACACTCTCGCGGGATTTGCTGCACCCCGGACGTGCGCTTTTCGCCCTGTGGCGATGGCAAACGAGCGCCTCCCCGGGGGCAGAGATGACAGACAATGAGAGTGGAGCGGGGCCAGAGGCCGGACCCCGTCACCACGGATGACCTATCAGCTTCGGAACTGTGCCTATGCCGCCTTTAGCCCAGAATACTGTTCGTGCCACCCCCATTCATGAGCGCCTGCCACGGCTCCTTTCCGCCCTTGGCGAGGGACTGTATGAGCGCCAGGATGCCCTGCGGCTCGGCCTGCTGGCGGCCCTGAGTGGCGAGAGCGTCTTTCTGCTGGGCCCCCCGGGCATCGCCAAGAGCCTGATCGCGCGGCGCCTCAAGCTGGCGTTTCAGGATGCCCGCCATTTCGAATACCTGATGACCCGTTTCAGTACGCCGGAGGAGGTGTTCGGCCCCCTCTCCATCCAGGCGCTCAAGGAGGATGGCAAGTACCTGCGGTTGACCAGCGGCTACCTGCCGGAGGCCGAGGTGGTCTTCCTCGACGAGATCTGGAAGGCGGGCCCCGCCATCCTCAACACCCTGCTCACCGCCATCAACGAGCGGCAGTTTCGCAACGGCGACAGCCAGCACCCCATTCCCATGCGGCTGCTGGTCACCGCCTCGAACGAGCTGCCGGCCCCGGACAGCGGGCTGGAGGCGCTCTACGACCGCATGCTGGTGCGGGTCTGGATGGACAGGGTGCAGGAGAAATCCAACTTCCAGGCCATGCTGGCGAGCGATGGCCAGTCCCATCAGAACCTGACCCCCTCGGTGCAGATTCGGGGGGAAGAGTACGACGCCTGGCAGGATGCCATCGAGCAGGTGCGCCTGCCGGACGCCTGTTTCGAACTCATCTACCAGCTGCGCCAGCAGCTCGACAGTCTACTCGGGCACGGCTGCTATGTCTCGGATCGGCGCTGGAAGAAGGCGGTGCGGCTCATCAAGGCGAGCGCCTTCTTCAATGGCCGCGACGAGGTGGCTCCCCTGGATCTGCTGCTGTTCAAGGATTGCCTCTGGCACGACGAGGCTTCCCGCACCGCGCTGCTGGAGATGATCGGCGAGTTTTCCCGCCTCTACGGTTACCAGCAACTGGCGCTGACCCGGGAGCTGCTCTCCCTGCGCGAGCAGTTCAAGCAGTTGCAGGGGGCGGTCGCCCTGCGCATCGGCTGCAAGGCTGTCAAGCGCAAGCAGTGGTTCGGCCGCCGCGCCCGCGGCACCGAACTGCCGCTGGCCAACGCCAGGCCGTTCGGCAAGCTGGTGCACTTCCAGCTGCTCACCCCGGCGCCCCTGGATGGCAGTGATCCCGAACGCCTCACCGGCACCCTCACCTTCGATCGCACCTTGCTCTCTCACTGGCACCCCACCGGGGAGGCGCTGGTGGGCTGGCCCCTCGGCAACCCCAAGGAGGGGCACTACGAGCTGGTGCTGGACGAGCAGTTGCGGCTGCACGTGCTGGATATCCAGCGCCAGCCCGTGCCCTTGATGCTGGTGGAGCGCACCCCCATCCCCGAGGTGGTGATGGCCCCCTGGCTGTCGGCCCTGGACGACCTGACGGGCCAGGTGAACCGGGTGCTGCAAAACCTCAAGGGCCAGCGCAACCTGTTCGACCGTCACCAGCCCCATCTGTTCGTGGGGGACCACTGGCTGCGTCAGGTGGAGGACAGCTTCTTCGTGCTGAGCCGGGACCTTGAGCGGCTGGGGGCCGAGCTGCAGCAGTGGCGGGATCGTCTGCCTCTTCTCGATGCACAGGGGTGACGTCGCGCCTGACGTGGGATTGGTGAAATAAACAGGATGAAAAACATGTTTCGTCAGCATGATACTCCATCACATCTCAACGTCCGGGGTGGCCCATGCTAGAGATCGGCATGATGGACCTGGGGCTGCTCATGGGGGAGGGGGAGCTGGCGGGGGAGATGGCGCTGCTGCTTGCCTCCACCCCCAAGATCTCCGAGTTCCTCAAGCGCTCGCCCCTGCAGGGGAAGCTGCTCAGAAAGCGCATCCAAACCTGGAGCGAACAGCTTGGGGAGGAGATGCGTCACAAGCCGGGGCCGGTGGCCCTCGAGCGGGAATACCTGCTCTATCAGGCCCACCGGCAACTGCCCCTGCCGGAGCTGGTGGGGCGCCTGCCCGCCTTGCTGGAAGCCCTTGAGCAGCACAGCCCCTTTGCGGGGGATGCCCGCAGCCTGGTGCGCCAGATAGTGGCCCAGCCCACCGAGGGGCTGCGCCAGCTCTTCATCGAGAAGTGGCGTGCCAGCCTGGTGGGCAGCCTGT
The DNA here is from genome assembly GCF_040907815.1 of Aeromonas sp. s6. Taxonomy (NCBI): domain Bacteria; kingdom Pseudomonadati; phylum Pseudomonadota; class Gammaproteobacteria; order Aeromonadales; family Aeromonadaceae; genus Aeromonas; species Aeromonas sp. s6. The sequence goes on along the minus strand of NZ_JBFOCN010000078.1, from coordinate 11,430 downwards.
TGCAGTTGCAGCAGCAGATAGCGGAGGCGGAGCGGGAGAAGCAGCGCCAGGAGATAGAGGATCAACTGCTGGCCAACCGGACCCTGGCCGATGCCCTGGATCCGCACCAGATCTCCGCCGGGGGGCTCTGGGATCTGGCCCAGGGGAGCTGGCACAAGCGCAGCCTGGCGCTGGTGAAGCAGTACGCCCGCATGTTGCAGCAGGAGCCTCTGCTCGCGGAGATCGCCGCCCTGCTTGGGCGCAGCGAGCGGGAGCGGCGCAGCGAGGACAGGACGCTGCCGCCGGTACCTGTGCACGAGCTGGAGGAGGTGCAAAGTGACGATGTGCCCGACGATCTGGTGGGGGTGCACCCGGCCAGCGATCTGATGCGCCTCCTGCCGAGCGAGGCGGTGATGCTGGCGCTGCCGGAGCTGGAACTGGAGTTCTATCGCCGTTATCTGGAGCGGCGCCTGCTGAGCTACCAGTCGCGGGGCACCCTGCCGCGCCAGCGTCTGATGCTGCGCTCCCCCGAGCAGGGAGGGCAGGAGGTGCAGCCGCGTGGCCCTTTCATCGTCTGCGTCGATACGTCAGGTTCCATGGGGGGCTATCCGGAGGAGTGTGCCAAGGCGCTGTTTCTCGCCCTGCTCAAGGGGGCGATGGAGGAGAAGCGGGGCTGCTATCTGATGCTCTTCTCCACCGAGGTGGCGACCCTGGAGATCACCGCCGACACCGGGCTTGAGAAGGCGGAGCGCTTTCTCTCCATGAGTTTTCACGGGGGGACCGATCTGGTGCCCTGCCTGGAGCAGGCCCTGACCCAGCTCGAACAACCCGCCTTTGCCAAGGCCGACGTGCTGGTGATCTCCGACTTCATCGCCCAGAACCTGCCCCACGCCCTGCTCGAGCGGATGAACCGGCGACGGGCGCAGCAGACACGCTTCCATGCGGTCGCCATGTCCCGTCACGCCAAGGCGGCTATTTTGCGGGTGTTCGACAACAGCTGGCTGCTCGATTGCGGCCTGCGTGGACGCCTGCTGCGGCGCTGGCAGCGCCATTGAGGGTGCTCAGGCTCAGAGAGTGGGCCTGTGGTAGAGGCCCCGTTCGTTGACCTGCTCCTGATCCAGCAGCGGCTGACCGCTTGGCTGGGCAATATAAAAACCCCGCTTGCCGCTGCGCTTGACCCTGTACATGGCCTGATCCGCCCGGGCCAGTGCCGCGCCGAAATCGTCCTGGGGCCGGATGGCCGCAATTCCCATGCTCAGTCCCACCGAGGCGTCCCCGTTGGGCAGCTCGAAGGGGGTGGCGATGGCATCGATGCACTGGCGGGCGAGGTGGCTGGTGCGGGGATCGTCGCACGCCCAGGGCAGCAGCAGCACGAACTCGTCCCCGCCGATGCGCCCCAGCCGTACCTCCTCGGCGCAGCAGTGGCGAAGGCGCTGGGCAAGGGAGACCAGCAGTTCGTCACCTGCCCGGTGGCCCAGGTTGTCGTTCACCAGCTTGAAGTCATCGAGATCGATGAAACAGATGGCCTGGTACTCCCCGGGAAAGTGGCGGTGCAGCGCGGTGCGGTTGAACAGGCCGGTGAGGGGATCCCGGTGGGCAAGCTGAGCGAGCTGCTGCTCGTACTCCTTCTCGTGGGTGATGTCGATGTGGGTGCCCATCACCCGGACGGGGTTGCCCTGATCATCCCGCTCCACCACCCGGCCCCGGTCCAGCACCCAGGTGGTCTTGCCATCCTTGCCGATCATCCGGTGCATCGCCTGATAAAACGGGCTCTTGCCCTCCAGATGGTCGAAGAAGGCCTGCAGCACCTGCTCCCTGTCCTCCGGGTGCAGGTGGGCGCGCCAGACGTCGAAGTGGGCCGACAGCTCCTTGGGCTGGTAACCGAGCATGGAGCCCCAGCGGCGGTTGAAGATGATGAGTTTGCCGGTGGGCACATGGTTCTGCCAGATGCACAGGCCGGTGCCGTCCATAGCGGCGTCCAGCTTCTCCCGCGCGTCATCCGCGATGCGTTTGAGACGCTCGTTCTCCAGCAACAACCTGTCGTAAGCCTCCCTCAGCTCCTCGTAGGTCATTCCTCATCCCTTCCCCTGTTCGAAAGCATATATAGTCGATGCACTCTCTCCTTCTGTAAAGAAGGGGATAGGGGAGGCTCTCGTCCGATATGAGGCGTTTTCCCACCCTCTGACGGCTGTGCGCCCAGAGTCTGTGGGGATATGATGACAGCGGTGAGCGCGGCGTCCGGCCAGTGAAGAGGAGAAAATGTCCGCATGAAGATCCTGATGGGAGGTGGTCTGTTGCTGGGGGTTGCCCTGGCCCAGGCGACGCCACTGGCTGGGTACGAGTTGCAACTGGCGTTGCAGCGACTGGAAGAGTCGACGATGCCGGTGCAGGTATTTCGCGAGCGCGTCGCCGCCCTGACTGCCGAACAGGCACACTATCCGCCCGAGGTGCAGGGCCGCCTTGCCCGGCTGCAGTGCTGGGCCCAGCCGAGTGAACGAGACGAGGAGTTTCGCCGCGCGGTGGCGTTTGCCGAGCAGGGGCTGGCGCAGGCCCGTGCCCGCAAGGACAGGGTCACCGAGGTGGGGTTGCTCGCCTGCCGCGGGTATCACCGGCAACTGCTCGGCAACATGGCCGGGGCGGGGGAGGATTACGACGCCGCCCTGACCCTGGCTCGCCGACTCGGGGATGAGCGTCAGCGTGCCGACATCCTGAGCCTGCGGGGGGAGATGTACTCCTACCAGGGGGAGCTGGCGGAGGGGCTGATGGATCTCATCGATGCCCACCAGCGATACGAGGCGCTCGGGCTGGAGGCCAAGGGGCGCGAGGTGCTCGCCAATATTGCCAATGCCTATCGCAGGATGGGGCTCTATGAGCGGGCCGAGAGCTATTTCAAGGAGCTGGAGCACGACTACCGGCAGCTCGGGGTCGAGGAGTACCTGGTGGACATTCACAGCCAGCAGGGGCTCCTCTACATCGACACCGAAGAGTACGACAAGGCGCTGCCCCTGATGGCCGAAGCGGAGCGTTACTATCTGGGATCAAACCAGGAAGGGGTCCTGGCCTGGAGCCGGATAGAGCTGGCCACCATCCTGCAGAAACAGGGCAAGCCGGACCAGGCCATGACCAAGCTCGATCAGGCGGCAGCCTCCCTTCATCAGGGGGAGGGGGCGGACAGCGTCACCCTGGGCCACTGGCACCTCGTCATGGCCGAGGTCCTCGAGGCCCTGAACCGACCCGGCGAGGCGCTGCGGCACCTGGACGAGGCCGAGCCCATCTTTACCCGGGAGCAGAACCTGCGTTTCCTCGCCCGGGTGCATGAGACACGGGCCCGGGTGCTGGAGCGTCAGGGGCATATCCAGTCGGCCCTCACCAGCCTCAAGACCTATGTCGAGACCCGCCAGGCCCTCGAGCTCAGATTGCGGGAACAGCGCTCCTTGCAGATGCGTTTCGAGTTCGATCTCGCCCGCAAGGAGCTGGAAAACCAGACCCTCAGGTCCCAGCAGCAGTTGCAGGCGGAGAAACTCAAGCAGTTGCAGGAGCGGCGCTACTGGCAATACCTGGTGGTGGCCCTGCTGCTGGTGGTGATGGGCACCCTGGTGGTGCACCAGCGCGGGCGCACCCGCAAGATGCAGCGCCTCGCCATGACGGACGAACTGACCGGCATCCACAACCGGCGCCAGATCCAGGCCAAGGGGCGCAAATGGTTCACCCAGGCCCGGGAGGAGGGCAAACCCCTGTGCGTGCTGCTGCTGGATGTGGATCACTTCAAGAAGGTGAACGACCAGCTGGGCCACCACGTGGGGGACAGGGTGCTCACCGCCGTGGCCCAGTGCATCGAGGAGCAGTTGCGCAGCCTCGACAGGGTGGGGCGCAACGGCGGCGAGGAGTTTCTGGTGCTGCTGCCGGATACCCTCCTGGGCGAGGCCGTCGAGGTGGCGGAGCGGATCCGCCTCGCCGTCGCCTGCCTCGAGATTGAGGGGGTGCCTGCGGATCACCCCATCCACATCAGCATCGGCTGCGCCCAGTACAAACCCGAGGATGACAACCTGGGCGAGCTGGTACGCCGGGCCGACGAGGCCATGTACCAGGCCAAGCTGGCGGGGCGCAACCGGGTGATGACGGCCCGGTGAGGTCGACCCCGGGCCCCCGTGATAGCGGGCTGGGTATTTTTCACTCGCGCGGGTATAATGCCGCGCAATTTTGCTTTGACCCGGGGCCAGACCCATGTAATGCAACGCGCTTCTCCTGTCTCCACCGGCGGTCACTGACCCGCCCGCGTGGTGTCGTTGTCTGCATGGGCGCCCTGATTCCAAGGTGCTGTCCCGCATTTTTCCCACGGTGGCTCCAGGCCGCCGCTCAATAGAAGAACGTCGAATTATGTCAGCTGAATTTCTGAGTGAAGTCTCCAAGAGACGCACTTTTGCGATCATCTCGCACCCGGATGCGGGTAAAACCACCATCACCGAAAAGGTCCTGCTGTTCGGACAGGCCATTCAGCGCGCCGGTACCGTCAAGGGCCGTGGCTCGGGCCAGCACGCCAAATCCGACTGGATGGAGATGGAGAAGCAGCGCGGTATCTCCATCACCACTTCCGTGATGCAGTTCCCCTACGCCGACTGCCTGGTCAACCTGCTCGATACCCCGGGTCACGAGGACTTCTCCGAAGATACCTACCGTACCCTCACGGCGGTCGACTGCTGCCTGATGGTCATCGACGCCGCCAAGGGTGTTGAAGACCGGACCCGCAAGCTGATGGAAGTGACCCGGCTGCGCGACACCCCCATCCTCACCTTCATGAACAAGCTGGACCGCGAAGTGCGCGACCCGATGGAGGTCATGGACGAGGTGGAGCGCGAGCTCAACATCATGTGCGCCCCCATCACCTGGCCTATTGGCTGTGGCAAATCCTTCAAGGGTGTCTATCACCTCTACAAGGACGAGACCTATCTCTATCAGAGCGGTCAGGGCCACACCATCCAGGAGAAGCGGGTGGTCAAGGGGTTGAACAACCCCGAGCTGGATGCCGCCATCGGCGACGATCTGGCTGCCCAGCTGCGTGGCGAGCTGGAGCTGGTGCAGGGCGCCTCTCCCGAGTTCGATCACGACGCCTTCATCGCCGGCGAGATGACCCCGGTCTTCTTCGGGACCGCCCTCGGCAACTTCGGTGTCGACCACATGCTGGATGGCCTGACCGACTGGGCGCCAGCCCCCATGCCGCGCAAGGCCGAGAGCCGCGAAGTGGTGGCCACCGAGGAGAAGTTCTCCGGTTTCGTGTTCAAGATCCAGGCGAACATGGACCCGAAACACCGCGACCGTATCGCCTTTATGCGTATCGTGTCAGGTACTTACAGCAAGGGCATGAAGATGCGCCACGTGCGCATCGGCAAGGACGTGAACATCTCCGACGCCGTCACCTTCATGGCCGGTGACCGCGAACAGGCGGTCGAGGCCTGTGCCGGCGACATCATCGGTCTGCACAACCACGGCACCATCCAGATCGGCGACACCTTCACCCAGGGTGAAGATCTCAAGTTCACCGGCATCCCGAACTTCGCACCTGAACTGTTCCGCCGCATCCGCCTGCGTGACCCCCTCAAGCAGAAGCAACTGCTCAAGGGGTTGGTGCAGCTCTCCGAGGAGGGGGCGGTGCAGGTGTTCCGTCCGCTCATCAGCAACGATCTCATCGTCGGTGCGGTCGGTGTGCTGCAGTTCGACGTGGTGGTTTCTCGTCTGAAGAGCGAGTACAACGTCGAGGCCATCTACGAGGCGGTCAACGTCGCCACCGCCCGCTGGGTGGAAGGGAGCGACGTCAAGAAGTTCGAGGAGTTCAAGCGCAAGAACGAGGTCAACCTGGCCCTCGATGGCGGTGACAACCTCACCTACATCGCGCCGACCATGGTCAACCTGCGCCTGGCCCAGGAGCGTCACCCGGACGTTCACTTCCGCCAGACCCGCGAACACTGATCACTCCGCCCGCACCCAGCGGGTGGCTGATGACCAGAGAGACCCCGCTTCGGCGGGGTTTTTTGTTATGGGGCGTTTCATTGGAAGGGGCGTAGATCCCCATCCGGGGCTTGATGAGTGAATAAAAATAAAGGATAAGTGATTTAAATTTCACTCATGGAGAGAGACATGTCCGTCACCCAACCCGTAGAGGCGCAGTTTGCCGCCTACAATGCCCACGATCTCGACGCCTTCGTGGCCTGCTTTGCCCCGGATTTCAAAGGCTATCGCATGCCGACCGAGACGCCGAGCACAGTCGGCAAGGGGGCGCTGCGGGCCTTCTATGCACAGCACAGATTCAACAACCCGCTGCTCAAGGCCGAGCTGCTGTCACGCACTGTCATGGGCAACAAGGTGTTCGATCACGAGCTGATCCACGGCCTCTCCCCCGAGCCCATCGAGAGCGTGGCGGTGTTCGAGGTGAAGGAGGGTCTTATCCAGACCGCCTGGTTCTATTTCCCCTCTTAAACCCGACACTGTATTTGCCATACGGCCCCATCCTATTGCACCGCTGTGCAGGGAAGGGTGACAAGGAGATGCCATGCAGATATTCAAGGCCACGTTGGCCCACATTGAAGAAACCAGCCGTCTGTTTGATGCCTATCGGCAGTTTTATGGGCAAGCGCCGGACAGTGATGAGGCAACCCGATTCATTGGGGAACGCCTTCAGGGGGCGGATTCAGTTATCTTTCTGGCACGCAACGAGGCGGGAGAGTGTGCAGGCTTTGTCCAGTTGTATCCGGCATTCTCTTCCGTCGCGATGAAGAGGATGTGGTACCTCAATGATCTTTATGTCGTCGAGTCAGCTCGCCAGCAGGGGGTGGCAAGAGCGCTGCTGAAACGGGTGGCCAGCTTTGCTAGGGAGACAGATGCCCTGACCGTCAAACTGGCGACGGCTGTCTCCAATCAACCTGCAAAATTACTTTATGAATCAGAAGGGTATCAAAAGGTAATCGCCTTTGATCACTATACCCAACGGGTTGGAGCCTGACAGGCGTTATGTGTCACTGTCCATGAGATGAATGGCAAGCGCTCTTCTGGGGAGGCGCGGTGTCAGCCTGGGGTCGTGATACGGGGTGATCGGGCTCGCGGGGTATCGACAGATTGCCTGTCCGTCCCCCCTTCTACCCTTGCGGGAGAAGGGGGGGTGAGGGGGGAATTGGCGCTTCTGGCTAGAAAGTACGCAGCAATCTGGCGGGGTTGCCGGCATAGGTGCCAGGTACAGTGATGTCCCGGGTCACCACTGCGCCGGCACCGATGACGGCTCCCTGGCATATCCGTACCGGCAAAATGGTGGCGTTTGAACCGATGGATACCCCATCCCCAATGTGGGTTCGGCCCCAACTGGCGGGATCCGGGTCGGGGGCGCCGCTTTGAAAGAGGTCATTGGCAAACATGACGCCGTGACCGATAAAACAGCGCTCACCTATGGTCACATGCTCACAGATAAAGCTGTGGGACTGGATGCGGGTTGCGCGACCTATGGAGACGTTCGACTGTATCTCCACGAAGGGGCCGACAAAGACATCGTCAGCCAGGGTACAGCCGTAGAGATTGACAGGCTCAACCAGCTTCACCCTTTCACCGAAGCTGACATCTCGTATGCCGACAGAGAGTCGGGTTGGTTCACTCATCTCCCCTCCTTCCCGTCGAGCGCCAGTACCATGCAGATCTCGCAGGCGTCGTGGCCCGTGCAGCCAAGGGGCCCAGGCAGGTGTTCGAAGCCCAGGGATTCATAGAGGGCGGTGGCTTCCCGCAGCACGGCGGTGGTCTCCAGATAGCAGCGCTGGTAACCCAGGGCGCGAGCCTCGGCCAGCGCCTGCAACACCAGCCGCCGTCCCAGCCCCAGCCCTCGCAGGGCGGGCAGGAAGTACATCTTCTGCAGCTCGCACACATCCGCTGCCCCCGCCAGCGGCGCTATGCCACCCCCGCCGAGAATGGCGCCGTCCGGTCCCTCAATCACCCAGTAGCGGCTGCGCTCCCCCTGATAGGTCTCGTGGAGAAAATCGAGGTTGGGATCCGCCACCCCGTACCCCTTGTCGGCGGTGAGGCCGTATTCGGCGGAGACGGCGCGCACCACGGCGGCGATCCGGGGATTGTCGGCCGGGGTGATGGGGCGGATGACGAAGCCCTGCTGGCGGCGGGCGCGGGAGAGGGCGCTGCGATAGAGCCGCATGCCCTCCCAGATCTGCTCGCACTCGGCGGGGGAGAGCTGGGCCAGGGCCCCCGCCATGGTCTCGTCCATCTGCCGGTGCAGCTCCTCAAGCTGTGCCTTGCCCGGCTCGGTGAGGCTCGCCTCCTTGCTGCGCCCGTCAGAGGGGTGGGGTTGCCAGGCGATAAGCTCCCGCTCGGCGAGGCGGGCCAGGGGGCGGCTGGCGTTGGATTTGTCGATGCGAAGGCGCTCGGCAAGCTGCTGGTTGGTGGCGGGACCGTTCTCCAGCTCGATGAGCAGGTGGGCCTCCAGGGGGCTCAGGGCCAGCGAGCCGCACTGCTGGGAGAGCATGCCGAGTTCGCGTACCAGTTCCCTTGACAGGGCGCGCAGGGGGCGGGGATCCATGGGGTTGTCTCCTAGTGATGGTATTTGGTTGTTGTACGCAACCAATAGCATCGTTTGGTTGTTGGTGACAACCATTTGCGTGAAAAAGGGTGAAAGGCAGGCAGAAAAAAGGGCCCGGGAGAGGGCCCAAACATTGGAAACCCGCGCGGGGGGCGCGGATCCCATCCTTGGTCAGGCAAGGCGCCGGCGAGGGTTAGACCAGCTCGGCCAGCATGGTGTCGGCATAGGGCACCAGGGCGTCGCCCTGTTTCACCTTGGCGAAGTAGTCCGGGTTGGCGATGAGGGGGCGACCGATGGCGACGAGGTCGAAGCGGTCCGCCTCGATGGCCTCGAGCGCGGTCTCTGCGCTGTAGTTGCCGACCCCCACCAGGTGGCCGTCGTAGCGGGCACGCAGGTAGTCGGAGGCGCGGCCGTCCAGGTAGTCGAAGGTGAGGCTGTCATCGAAGATGCCCAAGTGCAGATAGGCCAGAGTGCGCTGGTTCAGCTCGGCCAGCAGGTGGTCGAACACGGCGCGATCCCGGGCATCCCCCTCCAGGTGCACATAGGCGCCGGGGGAGAGACGAAGGCCGGTGCGATCCCCGCCGATGCGGGCGGCGATGGCATCCACCACCTCCAGCGCGAAGCGGCTCATGTTCTCGGGGCTGCCGCCGTAGTTGTCGGTGCGCAGGTTGCTGGCGTGGTGCAGGAACTGATCGATGAGGTAGCCGTTGGCACCGTGGATCTCCACCCCGTCAAAGCCCGCTTCGATGGCGTTGGCGGCGGCCTGGGCGTAATCCTCGACCAGCTGGGCGATTTCGCTCCCGGTCAGGGCGCGCGGCACCTGATAGACCAGCTCGCGCATGCGCGGCACCGTGCCCTCATGGGCGACGGCGGAGGGGGCCAGCACTTCGGCGTGGTGGAAGAAGGGGTGGGAGAGACGGCCCACGTGCCACAGCTGGGCGAAGATCTTGCCGCCGTTGGCATGCACGGCGCTGGTCACTTTCTTCCAGCCGGCGATCTGTTCGGCGCTGTAGAGCCCCGGGGTATTGGGGTAGCCCTGCCCGTCCGGACGGATGATGGTGGCTTCGGAGATGATGAGGCCGATGTCGGCGCGGCGGCCGTAGTAGGCGGCCATCTGTTCGGTGGGCACCAGACCCGGGCCCGCCATGCAGCGGGTGAGGGGGGCCATCATGAAACGGTTCGCGAGGGTGAGGGTGTCGTTGAGGCGATAGGGCTGAAACAGGGTATTCATGATCGTCTGTCCTGAGGGAGTGATTCTTGAACGGGCATTCAAGACGTTTTTTGGTTTGTGTGCAAGTATTTTTTGAGCAAGCATTCAACATGGATTGACGGGGGAGGCTGGGGTAAACTTGCCGCCCTGTTTTTTCCGTCCCGCGGGACCTTGCCACCGGAGACCCCATGCGCAGCGCCGAATACGATCGGGATGCCGTCTTGCGAAACGCCATGGAAGCCTTTCGCGCCAAAGGCTATGCCAAGACCACCATGCAGGAGCTGGTGGCCGCAACCGGCCTGCACCCGGGCAGCCTCTATGCCGCCTTTGGCAACAAGCGCGGCCTGCTGCTGGCGGCGGTCGATCACTATGTGGCAGAGAAGGGGGCCCTGCGCCGCCGCTGCCTGGCACAGCCCAGCCCGCTGGCGGGGCTGCACGCCTACCTCGAGCAGGTGGTGGACGATGCCCTGCAGGGCTCCTGCCTGCTGACCCGCACCCTGATGGAGCTGGCGGAGCAGGATGAGGAGCTGCACCTTCGCTTCAAGGCCATCTACGGCGAGCTGGAACAAGATCTGGCCGGGCAGCTGGCCCTGGCAAAGGCGAAGGGAGAGCTGGCAAAAGAGGGGGACATCCCCACCCTGACCGCCTTCTTGCAGGTCCATATCCAGGGACTGGTCACCTTCGCCCAGTGCCACCCCGACCGCCCTCTGCTGGCCGGTGTCGTCGCCCGGATGATGAGCGCCCTGCGGGCGTGATGGCGAGGATGGAAACAACAAAGGCTCCCGCGGGAGCCTTTGTTGTTGCTGGGAACTCCCCTCGCAGCAGGGATTTTGCCCCCTTCTCCCCTTGCGGGAGCCATGGTTGTTTCTGGGGGAGGTCGCACGCCGCTTGGTTGTTTGTTCCCTTCTCCCCTTGCGGGAGCCATGGCTGTTTCTGGGGGAAGCCACACGCCGCTGGGTTGTTTGCTCCCTTCTCCCACTTATTTACAAAAGAATGGGAGAAGGGCTGGGGATGAGGTGGAGGGCTCGTGCTCAGCGCAAAGAGAGCAAAAGAAGTTTCAGTACGGCCTCCATCCGACTCAACACATCGTTATTCCACACCCGGATCACCCGAAAGCCCTGCTGATTGAGGTAGGCCGTTCTTGCGCCATCATGTTGCCGTCCGGCCGGTTCGTTGTGCTGTGACCCGTCTACCTCGATGATCAACCTCTGCTCAAGAGAGATGAAATCGACAATGTAGGGCCCGATGGGCATCTGGCGACGGAATTTCACCCCGGCCAGACGGCGGTCGCGCAATTGCAGCCACAGCTTCTGTTCGGCAAGGGTGGCTTCTCGCCTCATGCGCTTGGCAAACGGATGGGTTCTCTTGGTGCCTATCCAGAGCTGTTTGACCCTATTAGATATAGCCATTCCCCGGTCTGGTGACTGAGTGGGTGGCGTCCCCTCACCCTGGCCCTCTCCCCAGAGGGAGAGGGGACAGATCGAGTGACAGTTGTCATCTTGTTGGTCATCTCGGGGCCATCGTGGTGTGGTGTGACATTGAACTGATGAATCGACAGGTCGATGTGCTGGTGGGATGTATTCCGCCCTAAATAGCTGTTCCGAATAGTAGATCACCGGAGGAAGGGAACTCAGTCCAGTTTGTGCGATCTGATTAGTCGCTAAACAAAACAAGCCACACC
>NZ_JBFOCN010000077.1:0-12801 GCF_040907815.1 Aeromonas sp. s6 | reverse complement strand
GACATGACGAAACAAGGACATCCCGATAATGGCCCATAGCACCCGCTCCATGGGCATGCGCCGTCGGCGCAAGGAGACGGAGCCCGTCTCGGCCAAGCAAGCCTGCACCAGTTCAGGTGACAGCAGGTCAGACAGGGACTCAAACTTTCCGGGAGGACAGGCGTGAATGAAGTCGAGAGCTTGGTCGATACGCATAAAAAAATCCGAAACCCAACAAGGAGTTTCGGATTCTTACACAGCCTGAGGATCGGTCAATGGATCCTTAACTGATCGGCATTACGCCCGAAGGCGCCGTTTTTCATGTCCGTCATTTGACCGACGGGGAACAAGCCGCTGGCTTATTCGTCTTCCAGGTAGGCGTAGCCTTGCAGACCCAGCTCCAGCTCGTCGAGCAGGGCCTTGCGGGTCTCGTCGTCCAGCGCCGGGTGGGAGACGATGCGCTGGTAGTTCTCGCGGATCACGGACGGGTCGATGTTGACGTAACGCAGCAGCTGGTCGACGGTGTCACCACGCACCACGTTGCGGATGTCCATCTTGCCTTCTTCATCCAGCCACACTTCCGCGCAGTGGGTGTCACCGAACAGGTTGTGCAGATCCCCCAGGATCTCCTGATAGGCACCCACCAGGAAGAAGCCGACATGGCACTCTTCGTGCTCACCGTAGACCGGCATCGGCAGGGTGCTTTCCACCCCCAGACCGTCGACGTAGTGCTCCACCTGACCGTCGGAGTCACAGGTGATGTCCATCAGGATGCCGCGGCGGGTGAGCGGACGCTCGAGGCCGGCCAGCGGCATCACCGGGAACACCTGACCGATACCCCAGGCATCCGGCAGGGACTGGAACAGGGAGAAGTTGGCAAAGCACTTGTCAGCCAGTTTCTCGGAGAGTTCGTCGGCCAGGGCGCGGTGGTTGCGGTTGACTGGGTTCAGCAGCTCCTTGAGCGCCAGACAGGTGTTCTGGTGCAGCATCTCGGCCCAGGCACGTTGCTCCAGGTTCAAGAGGCCCATGGTGTACTGGGCGTTGACGTCACCGAGATCCGCCACGGAGTCGTGGAAGATCTCCAGCAGGGAGGGATCTTCCCCGCGCAGGTCCAGCCACCCTTTCCACATGTTCTGCAAGATGGTGGGCGCGTCCTCGTCCGGGGCGCTGATGTCGTTCACCTCCACCCCTTCGGCACCAATGATATTGGTGACCAGCACGGCGTGGTGTGCAGTCAGGGCACGGCCGGACTCGCTGATGATGGTCGGGTGCGGCAGGTCGAACTCGCGGCAGACATCGCCGATGCCCCAGACCACGTTGTTGGCGTACTCGGAGAGGCTGTAGTTCGCGGAGCAGTGGCTCTGGGAACGGGTGCCCTCGTAGTCCACACCCAGGCCGCCGCCCACGTCCACCACCTCGACCTTGGCGCCAAGACGGCACAGCTCGGCGTAGAAGCGGCCGCACTCGCGGATGCCGCCCTGGATGTCGCGGATGTTGGCGATCTGGGAGCCCAGGTGGAAGTGCAACAGTTGCAGGCAGTCCAGCTTGCCGAGGCTGCGCAGACGCTCCACCAGCGCCAGGATCTGGGAGGCGGAGAGGCCGAACTTGGACATGGAACCGCCGCTCGATTCCCACATGCCGGAGCCGGTGGACGCCAGACGGGCGCGCACCCCGATGTTGGGCTTGATGTTGAGACGAGCAGACTCGTCGAGCACCATTTCCAGCTCGGAGGGCTTCTCCACCACGATGTAGACCTTGTGGCCCATCAGGTTGCCCAGGAGGGCGTGGCGGATGTATTCGCGGTCCTTGTAACCGTTGCAGACGATCACGGAGCCTTGCTCATGATGATGGGACAGCACGGCCAGCAACTCGGGCTTGGAGCCCGCTTCCAGCCCAAGCCTCGGCTTGTCGCTGTAGGACTGACTGATGGTCTCGATGACGCGGCGCTGCTGGTTTACCTTGATCGGGTAAACGCACAGGTAATCCCCTTCATAGCCTGACTTTTCGATGGCCTGACCGAAGGCGTTGAACAGCGCATCGACCCGGCTCTTGAGGATGTCGGGGAAACGCAGCAACACCGGCGTGGTCAGCCCGGACTGGCGCAGTTGCTCGATGGCCTCGGACAGCACGATCTGAGCCTCGGGGCGAGACTTGTCGGGAGAGACGGTCACATGACCGGCGTCATTGATATTGAAAAAACCCGCACCCCAGTAGGGAACGTTGTAGACCTTCAAGGAGTCCTTGCTGGACCAGTTAGTCATGGGCTATGCCTCGCAAATGAGCGGCCGTGGGCCGCCTTCGTTACCCTCAATCACATCCAGACCATTGATTGCAAAATGCGGCAAGCCAGAGCGGCCTGCTGACGTTGGACCCGCAACGGAGCATGCTCCGCCACATCCTGTTCATTGCACATCGCGGCAAGCCAAGGCTGCCTGGTGGATCTTGGGAAGTAACGAGTCTTGATGTGGGGCTGGTGGCTTTACATCAAGCTCAACGGTATGCGGTAACACCTTGCCGGCGTACCGCGGTACTTTGATGACAATCGGCATCAGCCACGCCGTTTGTTCATCATTCGGCAGCTATCCCGACGGACAGGAGAGGGTTTCAAGGAAGAGAAGGGAAGACGTCAGCACGCATCGTGTTGATGGACGACAACCACTACGACCCGCTCAACGCCAGTGACCGCCCATGACAAGGGAGATGATGAGCCCGAAGCCCACTCGGTCAGCTGAAAGATGAGAGTCCGTTGTTCTCCCTGATACCGGAGCCTAACGGGTATTAAAGAAACCATTCCCCAGCAGTGTCTGTCGTTTCTGCGTGCCTCGCCCTATAGGCGTCATGATCCTGCGGGTCTGGCGGACACGGCCTGCGCAGGGTTGCCCTTGGATCGGCGCGGAGTGTACACACTTACCGCAGCCAGTGACAATAAAAAATCGTGTTAAAAAACGGGTTTTCATCAGGGGGCAAAATCTCGCTGCCAGCAAGGCGGGCTCTGGGATGGCGGGGGATGGGAGTGCGTGGGCGAGGCGATGAAAATAACCAACACGTCACGCTTTTTGGGTCACCCCTTGCCAGCGCTGGGCCGAGGGGAAATTCAGCTTTTTCGCAATTGCTTAACCAGTTTTTATTTTGGAATTTTTATGCAAACTGCCGAGCGATGATCCCTGCCCCTCCCCCTCGATGGCCCTCCTCTCCCCCATAAAGTCATCAAAAACTGCGCTGACGCAATAAGCGGCGCCGCCGTCTTGGCCACAATGACTCCTCTTTCGTGACCCGAGGCTTGCCCATGAACACCCTGCTTTCGCGCTTTCTCCACTACCTCACCTTTCATACCCGTTCCGATGCGACCAATCCTGCCTGCCCCAGCAGCGAGGGACAGCGCCTCTTCGCCCGGGCCCTGTGCGACGAAATGACGCAGATGGGGCTGAGCCAGGTCACCCTGGACGAGCATGGCTACCTCACAGCCTGCCTGCCGGGCAACCAGCCGGATGCCCCCGCCATCGGGCTCATCGCCCACATGGACACCGCCGATTACGAGGCCGAGTGCGTCGTTCCCCAGATAGTCGAGAACTATCAGGGGGGCGATATCTGCCTTGGCAAGGGGGACGAGGTGCTGGCCATCCGCCAGTACCGCTTCCTGAAAAACTACCTGGGGCAGGATCTCATCACCACCGACGGCACCACCCTGCTGGGGGCCGACGACAAGGCGGGCATCGCAGAGATCCTCACCGCCGTGGAATACCTGCAGGCTCACCCCGAGATCCCCCGTGGCGATGTCTGGGTAGGCTTTACCCCGGACGAGGAGATAGGGCGCGGTGCCGACCGCTTCCCGCTGGAGCGCTTCCCGGCCAAGTGGGCCTACACGGTGGATGGCGGCGAGCTCGGCGAGCTCGAATGCGAGAACTTCAACGCCGCCAGCGCCACGGTGCGCATCACAGGCAACAACGTCCACCCCGGCACCGCCAAGGGCAGCATGATCAACAGCCAGACCCTGGCCGCCCGCTTCCATGCCGCCATGCCCGCCGAGCAGACCCCGGAGTGCACCCAGGGGTATGAGGGCTTCTTCCACCTAGCCCGGATGGAGGGCACGGTGGAGGAGACCACCCTGCACTACCTCATCCGCGACTTCGACGATGACTGCTTCGCCGCCCGCAAGGCCCAGCTCAAGGAGCGGGTCGCCTCCCTGCAGCTGGACGCCCCCAAGGCGCGCATCACCCTGGAGATAGCGGACAACTACCGCAACATGCGCAGCCAGATAGCACCCCATCCCCACATCGTCGAGCTGGCCAAAGCCGCCATGGAGGCCGCCGACGTGGTGCCCAAGATCAAACCCATTCGCGGCGGCACCGACGGCGCCCGGCTCTCCTTCATGGGGCTGCCCTGCCCGAACCTGTTCACCGGCGGCCACAACTTCCACGGCAAGCACGAGTTCATCCCCCTGCAATCCATGGAAAAAGCGGTCGCTACCCTGGTGGCACTGGTGCGCCTCACCTCTGCCTGGCGGGCAGAGTAAGGGAGCAAGGACGGGGCTCGCCCCGTCATCAAACCGTCACCCAACCGACACACGAAAGGCACGCAGGGGCGTCAAGCTGGGGCAAAGTTCAGCGGAGCCTTGCCCATGTTCGACGTCGATACCCTGTTGGGGCAGCACCTGCCCCGCCTCGCCGGCCAGCCCCGCCTCCGTCCCCTGATGAGGCAGGGGCTGAGCTGGTTGCTGCACGAGGAGGCCTTCACCCGCTTTGCCGCGCGCCATCCCCACCTGCGCGGTCTGGACTTCGTCGAGCAGGCCCTCACCGAGCTCCACTTCGACTACCGGGTGAGCGAGGCCGAGCTCGAGCACATTCCCGCCAGCGGCCGGGTCATTCTTGTCGCCAACCACCCCATCGGCTCCCTGGACGGGCTGGCCCTGCTGCGCCTCATCGGGCGCATCCGCCCCGACGTCAAGATAGTGGCCAACCAGGTGCTGGCCCAGCTCGCGCCGCTGCGCCCTTTGCTATTGCCGGTGGACAACCTGGGGGGCAAGACCGACAGGCAGGCCATCCTCGCCATGAACGAACACCTTGCCGCCGACGGGGCCCTGGTTATCTTCCCCGCAGGCGAGGTCTCCCGCCTCGGCCCCAAGGGGGTGAAGGATGGCCCCTGGCAGGCCGGCTTCATCAAGCTGGCCCAGCGCAGCCGAACGCCCCTGGTGCCCATTCACCTGGGAGGGCGCAACAGCCTCTGGTTCTATCTCGCCTCCTGGCTCAACAAGCCCGCCTCCGCCCTGCTGCTGGTACGTCAGCTGTTTCGCCAGCAGGGGCAGACGCTGCCGGTGACCATAGGGGCGCGCATTCCCCTCGCCAGTTTTCAGGACCTGCCGGCCAAGACGGCGGCCCGGCTGGTGCGCGGCCACCTCTACCGAATCGCTCGAGGCAAGGCGGGACGGTTGCAGACCGAGGCCCCCATCGCCCTGCCGGAGGATCGCCGCCTGCTGAAACAGGCCATCGACGGGTGCGAGCTGCTCGGCCAGACCCCGGACGGCCAGCGTATCCTGCTCTATCGCCGCCACGAGCAGAGCCACTCTGTGATCCTGCGTGAGCTGGGGCGCCTGCGGGAGATCGCCTTTCGGGCGGTGGGGGAAGGCTCGGGCAAGCGGCGGGATCTCGATGCCTTCGACGATGACTATCACCACCTCATCCTCTGGGATCCCGCCCGCCTCGACATCATCGGCGCCTACCGTTTCGCCCCGGTGGCCGAACGGCTGGCCAGCAAGGGGCTGGATGGCCTCTACAGCCACACCCTGTTCGGCTTCGAAGAGAAGCTGCTGCCCCGGCTGGAACAGGCCATCGAGCTTGGCCGCAGTTTCATCCAGCCCGCCTACTGGGGCAAGCGGGGGCTCGATTACCTCTGGTTCGGCATCGGGGCCTATCTGGCCCGCTATCCCCAATACCGCTACCTGTTCGGGCCCGTCACCCTCTCCGGCAGCCTGCCGCCGGCGGCCAAGGATCTGCTGGTGAGCTTCTATCGCCAGCACTTCGCCCCCACCCTTGCCCTCGCCCCTTCCCGCCGCCCCTATCCCGCCACGCCGACGCTGTTCGAGGGGCGCGATTACGGGGATGACCTCAAGGTGCTCAAGGCCGGGCTCGACAACCTGGGCTGCGCCATTCCCACCCTCTACAAGCAGTACGCCGAGCTGTGCGAGCCGGGGGGCGTGCAGTTCATGGACTTTGGCATCGACCCGGACTTCAACCACTGCATCGACGGCCTGGTGTGGGTGGACGTGAGCCGCATCAAGCCCCACAAGCGGGCCCGCTATATCGGCCTCCCCGCCGGGGAAGCGCCGGCCACATCTGGCGACCGTTGACCGGGCGTCGCAACGAAAGAGGGAGGCCTGCGCCTCCCTCTTTCACATCATGGGTGATGCCGCCTACTCGGCTGCGGGTTTACGATCCGCATGGCCGAGATCCCGCTCCGGGGCGATGACATCCCGCACCCGCTGCTTGATCTCCTTGGCCTCGGGGAAGCCCTCGTCGGCCACCCTGTCCCACACCAGCACCCCGTCCACCAGGATGCGAAACTCCCCCTTGCTGGCGGGCACCAGGGCCACCTCTCCCAGTTCGCCGTCGAAGGTGGAGAGCAGCTCCTGGGCGAGCCAGGCGGCCCGCAGCATCCAGCGGCAGAGGGTGCAGTAACGGATTTCGATGCGCGGTTTCGCGAGGGGCAAATGGGTGTCTGTCATGGGGTGACTCCGTGAAAATCGGTCAACCAGTGGCGAGCGATGCGCTGCATGGTAGCCTGGGGCAGTTCGTGAAGGCCCGGGGTGGATGCCTGATGGGCCAGTTGGTGCACCCCTTCGATGATCTCCGCCAGCACCAGGTAGACATATTCGCCGATGACGGCGCCGTGGACGAAGTTGACCGCCTCCCCCCGGTTGAGCAAAAAGATGGTGCTGCCGTCCGGCCGGGTCAGGGCCAGCACATGGGGACACACCTCCTCGCTCGGCCAGGGCAGCTGGGCGAGGCTGAAGGCAAATTCGTCGTCGGCGGAGGTGACCGAGGCCAGCATGGCGCCGGGGCGCAGGGCCTGCAGATCGGTGATGTCGAGGGAGCCGTTGCCGGTGGAGCAGATCACCAGCTCGGCGCGGCCCAGGGCCTCGGCCTTGTTCACCAGCTTGAAGCCGTGGGAGAGCGCCTCCACCTGGCGCAGGGCATCCGTCTCCACCAGCTCCAGATGCAGGTTGCGACAGCGCAGTTCCCGAGCGATGCTGCGCCCCACCTTGCCATAGCCGAACAGGGCGGCCTGGCAGACATTGAAGGTACGCCTCAGGGTACGTGCGAGGGACTCCGCGGAGTAGACCACGCTCAGGCCGATCTGGATATCTTCCGCCTGCTTGAGGGGGCTGCGGGCCACCGAGATGACGGGGGTCGCCAGGGACTCCTGCTCATACCGCTGATGGCCGTTCTCGGTCATCTCCACCACCCCGATGAAGCGGGCGCCAAAGTGCTCGGCCAGTACCGCCTGGCTCTTGGCGAAGTAGCCGCCGATGTCGAGGATGATGAGCCGCTCGTGAGACATCACCAGGGGGGCAATCTGGGCGATCACCTCACCGGGATCCGAGGTCCAGTGGCGATTGAGGGGCAGCACGGGGTAGTGCTGCTGAGCCCAGGCCAGCGTCGGCCCGTGCACGGACTTGGGTTTGGGCAGGATGGCACCGACCCGGCCCACCCGATCGAGCACCTGGATGAAGTCGGGTCTGTCGGGAAGCAGGTGGGTCACCAGCAGGATGCAGAGATCCCCAAGACATCCCTGTTCGGTGAAATGGCGAAAAAACAGATGCTCAGATCCCTGACTGTGCAACTGTGGCCTCCTTAGCGTGCCGCGGGAAAGCAGGCAAACAGAACCCGGCATAGCCGGGTTCTGTGTGTATCCAGATAATTGAAAATCCTTTTTATCCGAAAGCACCATGGGTCTCAATCTTTATCTGTCCAGACTTTGACAAGCCCATCAATTTCTAAGGTAATAGCCTGTTTTTCATGCAGAAATCAGTAAAGTGACGCCTCTGGCCATACCCACCACAGACTCACTCCGGCACCGACGGCCGCCACCAGGATCAAGACCCCCCAGCGAGAGAGTCCCGGGCGCCCGTGCAGGGCACGTTCCAGAAGCGGCAACAGCCAGACCGGCAGCAGCACCAGCAGGGGCACTTCCACGTACTGCCAGGCGAGCATCTGCACGAAGGCGAGTGCCAGCCCCAGGGCGGCCGGGGTCACCTTGACCCCTGCAAAGGCGCCGAGCAGGGCACGGAATCCGGCAAACGCGGCCAGGGCACCCGTCAGCTGGGCGATGAGCAGGCTGCCATCGATGCCGATGACCAGCGCCAGCCAGATGAAGGCCAGGGCGAAGCCGAGCCCCTCCTCGCTGTCACCACGCCAGTTCGTCCAGCCAGACCAGAGGATGGCGGGCAGCAGGGCCAGCCAGATCCAGGGCTCGCTCGCCAGCACGGAGGCCAGCCCCTGCCACCACACCAGGGCGCCCAGCCCCCCGAACAGCGCGAGGGCGATCCCCTTGCAGGTACCCTGGGTCAGGGCGGGCACCAGCAGGGTCAGCGGCAGCCACTGCCACGCCTTGACCGGCAGGCCATAGGCACCGCCCAGCAGGCAGCCCACCAGCCAGATCCCCAGGGCGCCCCACAGATAGCCCAGCCGCGGCCAGCGCCACGACAGCAAAGCGGCCCCTAAAGGAGCCGCCAGGGTTTGAAGCAGGAGTGCTGCGCCCATTACTTGCGCACGCCTTCAACGAACAGGTTGATGGTCATCTCGTCAGGGATGTTCGGCACCATGTAGTTCACGCCGAACTCGCTGCGCTTGATGGTGGTGGTGGCGTTGAAGCCGCTGCGGTAGCCGCCCCAGGGATCCTTGCCTTCGCCGATGTGGACCAGGTCGAAGGCCACGTCCTTGGACACGCCGTGCAGGGTCAGGGTGCCCTTGAGCACGCCTTTGTCCTTGGTGCCTTCATAGCCGGTGCTGACGAAGGTCATCTTGGGGTACTGCTTCACGTCCAGGAAGTCGGGGCTGCGCAGGTGCTTGTCGCGGGCCTCGTGGTTGGAATCCACGCTGGCGGCATCGATTTCGAAGCTCGCCTTGGCCGCCGCCGGGTTGGCGTCGTCCATGCTGAAGGTGCCACTGAAGGTGTTGAACCGGCCTACCAGTTCGGAGAAGCCGAGGTGGCCCACCTTGAACTGGACTGTGGTGTGCGCTGCATCGACATCGTAATCGGCAGCCATCAGGGGAGCCGCCATAAACAGGCAAGAGGCCAGCAGGGCCTTGGTCATTTTCATTCCGATCGTTCCTTCATTGGGGGTTCACAACGGTGTCCAAAATGCTAACCTCCTATCGAGAATAGATAATCATCGATTTATTAAAATAATTATCAACCGAGAGTGGAATATGGATCAGATAGCCGCCATGCGCACCTTCATCAAGGTGGTGGAGTGCCAGAGCTTCACCAAGGCCGCCCATCAGCTCGGGATCTCGGTCGCCATGACCTCCAAGCTGATGCAGCAGCTCGAGGAGTCCCTCTCCACCCGGCTGCTGTCGCGCACCACCCGCCAGGTCAATCCCACCGAGGCGGGCCAGTTCTACTACCAGCGCTCCCTGGCCCTGCTGGCGGAGCTGGAAGAGACCCACAGCCAGCTCACCCACAACAACCAGCAGCCCCAGGGCACCCTCAAGCTCTCGGTGCCCATGGATTTCGGCTACCTGCACCTATCCCCCGCCCTGCCCCTGTTTCGCGAGCGCTACCCGGACTTGAAGCTCGAGATTGAGTACAGCGACCGGCGGGTGGCCCTGGTGGAGGAGGGGTTCGATCTGGCCCTGCGCATCGGCAACCTGCCGGACTCCTCCCTGGTGGCCAAGCCGCTCGCCATGATGAAGATGGTGGTGTGCGCCAGCCCCGACTACCTGGCCCGCCGGGGCAGGCCGAAGACCCCGGAGGATCTCAAGCAGCACGATTGCCTCATCTACACCCTGACCCAGCCGGACTGGGTCTTCAAACGGGATGGGGAGGAGCACAGCATCCGTCCCCAGGGGCCACTTCGCGCCAACAACGGGGTGGCCCTGACCCGGGCCGCCTGCGACCACCAGGGCATCATCTTGCAGCCCACCTTCATCGTGGGGGATGCGCTGCGCTCGGGGGCGCTGGTCCCCTTGTTGCTGGAGTGGGAGAAGGGGCAGGTGGGGCTCTATGCCCTCTATCCGCACCGCCGTTTCGTGTCGGCCAAGGTGCGCTGCTTCATCGAATTCGTGCAGGAGCGCTATCTGGCGCCCCACTACTGGGACAGGGAGACCTGAGCCCGGGCTCAGGGGGTGGGCATCAGCTCGGCCACCAGCAGGTGATCCTGCTGGCTCATCTGCCAGCGTGGCAGACGCTGGCGCAAGGCGGCGAGCTCGGCCTCCCCCAGCGCATAGGGCAGGGTGACGTGCAGGCAGTGGCAATCCAGCATGGCCGCCAACTGCATCATCAGGGCGAGGTTTGCCTCGTCGCTCTTGTGCTTGTTGATGCGCTTGCCGAGCTCGTGGCGAAAGTGGGTCTCGGGATCCTGAGTCATCGCCTGCCAGCCGTAACCAAAGAGCGGGATGAAGGCGCTGACGATGCCAAGGGCGGTGAGGGGCCGTTTGGGCGGGTGATAGAGGGCGTTGAGATCCAGCAGGATGGGGCTTTGATGGGGTTCACGACTGCCGGATAAAATAGTATTGCTCATTGGATTACCCTGTTGATTCCTCTAGACTTCGCCGCATATTTGACCTGCATGCCAACGAGGTGCTGATGCTAAGCGATATCGAGATCTCCCGCCAGTCCCCCCGCCTGCCCATCGCCGAGGTGGCAGCACAGCTCGGCATAGCGGCCGCCCATCTCCACCCCCACGGCCATTACAAGGGCAAACTCGACCTCGCGCTGCTCCATCACGCCCCCGCCCGCGAGCCCGGCAAGCTGGTGCTGGTGAGCGCCATCACGCCCACCCCCCTTGGGGAGGGCAAGACGGTCACCACGATCGGCCTCTCCATGGGGCTCAACCACATCGGCCAGCCCAGCATCGCCACCATTCGCCAGCCGAGCCTCGGCCCCGTCTTCGGGGTCAAGGGGGGCGCTGCCGGGGGCGGCATGGCCCAGGTGGTGCCGATGGAGGAGATGAACCTGCACCTCACCGGGGATTTTCACGCCCTCACCGCCGCCCACAACCTGGCCTCTGCCGCCCTGGATGCCCGCCTGTTCCATGAACGCAAACTCGGTGACCAGTTCAGCGCCAGAACCGGCCTGGCGCGGCTCGATATCGACCCGGCCAACATCCTCTGGCCCCGCACCCTGGACATGAACGACCGGGCGCTTCGCCACCTCACCCTCGGCCAGGGCGGCGCTGCCGATGGTGTCGAGCGCCCCGATCGCTTCGTCATCACCGCCGCCTCCGAGCTGATGGCCATTCTGGCCCTAGCCAGGGATCTCAAGGACTTGCGCGCGCGTATCGGCCGCATCCAGCTCGCCCTCGACCTGCGCGGCAAGCCCATCACCGCCGAGCAGCTGGAAGTGGCGGGGGCCATGACGGTGCTGCTCAAAGACGCCCTCAAGCCCACCCTGATGCAGACCACGGAGCAGACCCCTGTGCTGGTCCACGCAGGCCCCTTTGCCAACATCGCCCACGGCAACTCCTCCGTCATCGCCGATCGCATGGCGCTGGGTCTTGCCGACTACGTGGTGACCGAGGCGGGTTTTGGCTCCGACATGGGGCTGGAGAAGTTCTTCAACATCAAGTATCGCCAGTCCGGCCTTCCCCCCGCCTGCGTGGTGCTGGTGGCCACGGTGCGCGGCCTCAAGGCCAACAGCGGCCTGCTCGACATCCGGCCGGGCCAGCCGCTGCCGGCCAGCCTGCAAGGGGAAGATCTGCCCACCCTGACAGCGGGGTGCGCCAACCTCGCCTGGCATATTCACAACGCCCGCCGTTACGGGGTGCCCGTGGTGGTCGCCATCAACCGCTTCCCCACCGACAGCGACGCCGAGCTGGCCCTGCTGGAGGCGGCGGCGCGCCAGGCCGGTGCCTGTGGCGTCGCCCTCTCCCAGGCCTTCACTGACGGTGGCGCGGGTGCGGCGGATCTGGCTCACGCCGTGGTGGCGGCCTGCAAGCAGCCCAGTGAGGTCAGGCTGCTCTACCCCGATGAGATGAGCCTTGCCGCCAAGCTCGCCACCCTGGTGGAGTGCGGCTATGGCGGCCGGGGCATCACCCTCTCGGACAAGGCGCGCCAGCAACTGGCCAGACTCTCGGCAGAGGGCCAGGATCACCTGCCCATCTGCATGGCCAAGACGCCGCTCTCCATCAGCCATGACCCGGCCAGGAAGGGCGTGCCGACGGACTTCGAGGTCCCCATCGAGGAGGTGAAACTCTGCGCGGGGGCAGCCTTCGTCTATGCCCTGGCGGGCCCCATCATGACCATGCCGGGCCTGGGCAGTCTGCCGGCCTATCGCCATATCGACATCAACGATGACGGCGACATTGTCGGCCTGAGCTGACGGCGCCCAGGTCCAGCCAGAAACGACAAGGCCCCGCCGATTGGTGGCAATGCTGATCAGTTAAGGATCCATTGACCAATCCTTCTGCTGTAGGACAATCCGGAACCAATCACTGGTTCCGGATTTTTTATGTCTATTGCAAACGATCTGAACGATGTTGTTGAGGCATCTGGCGACATGCTGGCTCGGCTGGCCATTTTTGCCGACCATATTCCCGACGAATGGATTACTGCCGCTGCCGCCTTGTCTGAAAAGGCCACTATCCGCCGACGCCGCTTACCTTCT
>NZ_JBFOCN010000076.1:0-2040 GCF_040907815.1 Aeromonas sp. s6 | reverse complement strand
GAAGAATTCAAACTGGCAGCCGTCAAGCAGGTGACTGAGCGCAATTACCCAGTAGCAGAGGTCGCTGAACGACTTGGTATTTCCAGCCACAGTCTTTATGTCTGGATCAAACGCTACAGCCAACCCGAAGCGCAGCAACAGGATGACTCCAGCCAGCAAGCCGAAATTCGGCGCCTCAAGGCTGAACTGCGTCGCGTCACCGATGAGCGAGATATCTTAAAAAAGGCCGCCGCGTATTTTGCCAAGCTGTCAGGGTAAGGTACGCCTTCATCCGGGAGCACGCGTCCGCACATCCCATCCGCAGACTGTGTCGGATGATGAATGTCCACCCGAGCGGTTATTACGCCTGGCTGCACCAGCCTTTATCTGCCCGAGCCCTGGAAGACCAACGCCTTCTTGGCCAGATCAAGCAATGTTGGCTAGAAAGCGGGGGCATCTATGGTTATCGCAAGATCCGGGATGACCTGCGAGAGATGGGCGAGACCTGTGGGAAACACCGGGTGGCGCGATTAATGCGTCATGAAGGTTTACGTTCACAAACCGGTTATCGCCGCCGTCCCGGTCATTATGGTGGCCGGCCAACGGTGGTTGCACCGAACCATCTTGAACGCCAGTTCGATGTGACTGAGCCAAATAAGGTCTGGGTAACAGACATCACTTATATCCGAACCCATGAAGGTTGGCTCTATCTGGCCGCGGTATTGGATTTGTTCTCACGACAAGTCATTGGTTGGTCAATGGGGCCACGGATCGACCGAGAGCTGGCTATCAGCGCGTTACTGATGGCGGTGTGGCGACGGCGACCGGAGCAGGAAGTGCTGGTTCATTCCGACCAAGGGAGCCAGTTTAGCAGCTATGACTGGCAGGATTTTTTGCGGGATCATCGGCTTAAGGCCAGCATGAGCAGACGTGGCAATTGTCATGATAACGCGGTGGCGGAGAGTTTCTTCCAGCTCCTAAAACGCGAGCGGATCCGACGTAAAACCTATGCGGATCGCGAGGAAGCCCGGCAGGATGTGTTCGATTACATTGAAATGTTTTACAACCCCAAGCGCCGGCACAGTTTCAACCATGGGCTATCGCCAGTAGAGTGTGAAAAGCAATATTTCGAGCGGCTCGAAAGTGTCTAGAGAAGCCGGGGCGATTCAGCACAACCCTGTCTGTGGGTCATTTCCGGCTCCCCGGAGCCCGTTGACCCGGTCTGCCGTGGCTGCTAATCAGGGGACAGCTTGACACCCTTCATGGACGAGCAGAACCGCAGATGCCTCGACGGCGCGGCTTATCGACAACAACAACACCACAGTGCAGGGAGCAAACCATCATGTGGCCGTACCGAAAAATAGTGACCCAGTCCCTCAAGACCCCCCTGATGATCGCCAGGATCATGTTTTACCTGGCCCTGTTATTGGTATTCCCCCTGCCAATGATCATGCTATCGGACTCTCCAGCGGCAGAGATCGGGCGTTTCTCTTACATCCTGGTGACGTTTCCCATCGCCATGGGGCTGATGCTGATATCGAGCCTGATGGCCATCCTCATTGCCATGGTGGAGTCGCGCAACCAGCAGCCACCCCAGGGACGGTGGTAAGAAGGTCCTTGCCTTTCACGCCATCCAATAAAAAACCATCCCGGGCGGGATGGTTTTTGGACTTCCAAATTGAGACACCCACCTTTTTGACAGCGCTAAAGTAGCGTAAACAAGACACCGGTTTGAGGCTGGTGTCAGGTAATAACTAGATCTGTACAAACAGAGAAAGCTAAATAACTGATCCCAATAGTGCTACACCTTCGCTGTACCATAGCCATTCCCCGGGAAAGGAGACACGGTATCCATGAAGTGTTTCACTTGGGCCAGCAGGCTGGCCATTCCTCTGCATTGATGATTGCGCGTGATGGTTTCATGTAACTTGTGCCACAGCCGTTCGATGTGATTAACCCAAGGGCTGTAAACTGGCTGGAACACCAGGCAGAACTTGGGGTTCTTCTTCAACCATCGCTCGGTCTGTTTGCTTTTGTGAATGATGTAGTTATCGAGGATCA
>NZ_JBFOCN010000075.1:0-30844 GCF_040907815.1 Aeromonas sp. s6 | reverse complement strand
CGTTCAATCTGAGCCATGATCAAACTCTTCAATTTAAGTTTGGTTGCTTCGAAAAGCGGCTCAATGAATTGCTGAATTAACTGCTGCAACTAAAAGTTGCTTTGGTCACTTCATCAGACATTGATATCAAAAATTGTTTTTGATGCTCGATGCTGTGAGTGCCCACACAGATTGCTTGATTCAAATTGTTAAAGAGCGTCACGCTTATCGCGTTGAGGAGGCGCATCTTACACTCCTCACTTCGAAAGTCAAGCGGTTGTTTTCGCTTTTCTTTCGGCGCCCACTTCCTAAGGAAGCTGGCTCATCAGGTTGGCGTGGTCCGCCGTGCTGGTAGGGGCGCATTATAGGGAGCCGCGCCGGGATGACAAGGGCTATTTTGCGAAAAATAGTCCTTTTTACCGTTTTGTGGCTCGAACGCCTACTTATCAAACAAAAAGCCCTGCTTACGCAGGGCTCTAGCCGCTTTGAATGACGTCGCTGTTACTTTTTTGACCAAAACTCACGGGCAAAGCCGCGCACCTTGTCCCAGTCGGTGAATTCCAGATCCTTGCTGGTATCCGTGCTGCCCCCGGTGATCTTCATGATCAACTGAATGATGCGGGTCTGCCACCAGTTGTAACGGGAGTACTGCAATGCCCCGGCAAACACCCCCAGAGTTTTGGGCTTCCAGGGAGAGAGGCGCAGAAACTTCTTCATGTAGGCGTTGGTCTGCGGCGTCTGCTTCTCGGGCTTGCGTGCCGTCAGGTTCACGCAGAAGAACGCCGCATTGGCTACTTCCAACTGTTCATGATGTGCGTGTATGAAGCTGAGCAGGCTGGGGTGGAAGTTACCATAGCGAATGGAAGCGCCAATCAACACCTTGGCATACTTGCTGAGGTTGCACATGGGCAGGGTGTGCAGGTCGTGCATCACCACTTCGCATCCTGATATTTCCTCCAGCATGACATCCACGATTTTCCGCGTTTGCCCGTCCCGGGAAGAATAAAGCACCAAAATTTTGTCCATACCAACCTCAACTACGCCAGAATGCAGGAGTAAACAGTACCAGAAGTGTGAAGATTTCCAATCGACCAAACAACATGGCCACGATCAATATCCACTGGGCAGTGGCCGAGATATTGCCGAAGTTGGCCGACACCTCCCCCAGACCCGGCCCCACGTTGGTGAATGCCGCAGCCACGGCGGAGAAGGCCGTCACTTCGTTCAGCCCCGTCATCAGCAGCAACAGCATGAAGATGAAGAACAGGATGATGTAGGTGGCAAAGTAGCCCCAGACCGCTTCCACGATCCGTTCCGGTACGGCACGGCGTCCCAGCTTCAAGGTGTAGATGGCCCGCGGATGCACCAACCGTTTGAGTTCACGCATCCCCTGCAGGAACAGGATCATGAAACGCATCACCTTGATGCCCCCCCCGGTACTGCCGGCACAACAGCCGATGAAGGCAGAGAACATCAACAGCATGGGCAGGAAGGAGGGCCAATCCGCATAGCTGGTGGTGCTGTACCCCGTGGTCGTGCCCAGAGACACCGCCTGGAACAGGCCATGGTTGAGCGCATCCTGCCAGGTATCGTAGTGGCCGTGGAACAGCAGAGAGACGAAACAGATCAGCACCAGCACGCACTGGATGCTCAGAAACACCTTGAGCTCGGAGTCACGCAGATAACTGCTCACGCGCACCGGCTTGTGGGCAAACACCATGAAGTGCAGCGCGAAGTTGACGCTCGCCAGCAGCAGGAACACCACTGTGATCAGGTTGATGGCCGGGCTGTCGAAGAAACCGATGCTGGCGTCGTGGGTCGAGAACCCCCCAACCGACAAGGTGGAGAAGGAGTGGCAGATGGCATCGAACAACGTCATTCCCGCCATCCAGTACGCGAGAGCGCAGAGGGAGGTCAGCAACAGATAGATGAACCAGAGCGCCTTGGCCGTCTCGGCGATGCGCGGGGTCACCTTGTTGTCCTTGACGGGCCCCGGGATCTCGGCGCGATAGAGTTGCATACCCCCGATACCCAGCAGTGGCAGCACGGCCACCGCCAGCACGATGATCCCCATGCCACCGAGCCATTGCAGCAGCTGGCGGTAGAAGAGAAACGCCTTGGGCAGATTGTCCAGCCCGGTCAGCACCGTTGCACCCGTGGTAGTCAGGCCGGAAAACGACTCGAAAAATGCCTCCGAGACCGACATGTTCGGCACGTCGCTGATGATGAAGGGGACGGCACCCACGCTCCCCAGCACCACCCAGAACAGCACCACGATGAGGAAGCCTTCCTTGGACCTGAGTTCCTTTTTCTGGTGGCGGTTGGGGAACCAGAGCAGGAGGCCGAGCAGGAGGGCTATGACGAAGGAGTTGACGAACTCGGTACCACCGCCATCACGATACCCAAAAGCGACCACCGCGGGCAGCAGCATGGTCGAGCTGAACAGGGCAACCAGCAGACCGACGATACGAATGATGCTCAGAATCTGCATTCCGGCTCCCTCTTCAAACTAAAAGAGCGATGGATTCTAGCCATCTAAGGGACGAAGGGATACCCGACCCTGGGTCCGGTCGGTCAATTCCTGTGCGATACGGGCCCAGAGCGCAGACTCCCACGCTACCTGAAGGGTGACGCTGGCACCATAATCGGCCACCAGCAACTGCCCTTGATGGGCAGAGATGAGGGACTCCACGGCCCCCATGTCGGTGTAGTCACACTGGATCACGGAAGAGGTCAGCTGACGCTTGATACAAGTTTCAAGTTGCTTGAGTGCTGCCCCCACACCACCGCCATAGGCCTTGACCAGGCCACCGGTCCCCAGCAGCACGCCACCGTAATAGCGCACCACCACGGCGGCGACTTCACCCAGACCGGCCCCCATCAACTGGGCCAGCATGGGTTTGCCCGCCGTGCCCGAGGGTTCGCCATCATCACTGAAACCATAAACCTGGCTGTCTTGCGGGGCGCCGGCGACAAAAGCCCAGCAGTGATGCCGGGCTCCCGGGTGTTGCTGTTTGATCTCGTCTATCCAGGCCTTGGCGGCCTCGACGGTCGGAGTGTGGGCGATGTAGGTAATGAAGCGGCTCTTCTTGATCTCCTCGCTCACCTCCAGTGGGGCTGCCGGTATGGGGTAATCCGTCGCCATCAGAGCCCTGCTTGTCTGGTCAGGTTCTCCACCCCGTTGGCATGCAACACCACGTTGTCCTCGATGCGAATGCCACCATAGGGACGCAGCGCCTCCACCTTGTTCCAGTTGATCCGCTTGCCCTGCTCACCCTGGCGCAGCGGCTCCAGCAGGCTGTCGATGAAGTAGAGACCCGGCTCTATGGTGAACACCTGGCCCACTTCCATCACCCGGGTGCAGCGCAGATAGGGGAACTGCTCGGGGGCCGCCAGGTGGGTGCCGCGCTCATCCTGCATGAAGCCGCCGGCATCGTGTACCTGCAGGCCGAGGAAGTGGCCGAGACCGTGGGGGAAGAAGACATTGGTCACCCCGGTGTGGATCATCTCGTCCACCGACATGTCTACCAGTTCGGTGGCTTGCAGCAGGCGCGCCAGCCTGTGGTGCATCTGCAGGTGCAGCTCGCTGTAGCGGCGGCCCGGCTTGATCTCGTCGATGATCTCCTGTTGCTGTGCATCCAGCGCTGCGATCAGATCGGCGAACTCACCGCGGCGCCAGGCCCAAGTCCGGGTAATGTCGGAGGCATAACCGTGCACGTCCACACCGGCATCGATGAGGAAGGAGTAACGCTCCGCATCCGGCACCCGCTGGGTGGAGAGATGGGTGTAGTGCAGGATGGCCGCATTGCGGTTGATGGCAACAATGTTGCCGTAGGGCGCCTCATTGGCCCCCTGTCCGACCGCCTTCATGTAGGCCAGGTTGATCTCGAACTCGCTCGCCCCCGCCATGAAGGAGTCCTTGGCCGCGATGTGGCCGCGCACGCCGATGCGGTTGGCATCGCGAAGACATTCCAGCTCATAGGGCGTCTTGTAGGCACGGTGGTAGTGCAGGTAATTGAGGACCGCCTCCGGATTGAGCTGACCCAGTCCCAGCAGCTCGGCCACTTCCAGATGGCCGCCCAGATAGGCCCACTCCTGCTTGTTGGCCGGCAGGTGATCGGCAACCTGCTCCGGGCGAGTCAGGAAGCGAATGTCGAAGAAGTCGACCCAGAAGGCGTTGGGCAACTCCGCCACCTTGTGCCAGAAGTCCACCGGCCGGTAGAACAGCAGCACCGGCTTGCTCACGCCATCCACCAGCAACCAGCAGTGAGGGTTGTCCAGCACCGGCAGCCAGGCCTTGAACTGGGGATTCACCTTGAAGGGATAATCCTGGTCATCGAGGAAGATACGATGAGTCTGGCCGGAGTGGATAGCGAGACCGCCAAGACTCTGTTGTTGCAGGATGTCGCGGGTACGCTGCTGAAGGGTGTCGAGATGCTGGGCAAAAAGTTGGCTGTAACTGCTCATGGCGTCCTGCTCCGGGCGAATGTGACTTCAGCATAACATCAAGCGAATCAAGGCTCGAGCCACCCGGCTTTCGCTTCGTGAGGTAACGCATAGGTTACAGGCTTTTTGTTATGAAGATAAAACAGACAATTAACAAACAAAGAACAATTCAATACACTGCCCACAGACAGTAGATATCAGCCGTCAGGAACAACTCATGCAAAACCTTTGTCTGTGGACACCGGCTCAGGACAGGATGCAGCACTCCAACCTCCACCAGTTCATGGCCGAGGTCAATCACTTCCATGGCCTGCAACTGCGCAGCTATACCGACCTGTATCAATGGTCGGTGGAGAAGACCACCCGCTTCTGGCCCCTGGTGTGGCAGCACTGCGGCGTCAAGGGCGAGCTTGGCAACATTGTGGCGGAGAACCGCCAGGATATGCAGCGCGCCCGCTGGTTCCCCGACAGCCAGCTCAACTTCGCCGAGAACCTGCTGCGCCGTCAGGATGAGAGCCCGGCCATCATCTCCCGCATCGAAGGGGGCCCAAGCCGGACCCTGAGCTGGCATGAGCTGGCAGATCAGGTCGCCCGCCTGGCCCAGTGGCTTCGCAGCCAGGGCATAGGCCGGGGTGATGTGGTCGCAGCCTACCTGCCCAATATCCCGGAAACAGTGGTGGCCATGCTGGCAACCACCAGCCTCGGCGCGATCTGGACCTCCACCAGTCCCGATTTTGGCGAGGCCAGCGTAGTGGAGCGCTTCGGCCAGACCCGTCCCAGGGTGCTGTTTGCGGTGGATGGCTACCGCTACGGCGGCAAGGCCATCGACATTCAGGACAAGGTGGCCAGCGTCGTCGGTCAGCTCGACAGCCTAGAGCAGACGGTGATGATCCCCCTGCTCGGCAACCCGCTGCAGCTTGGTCACAACTGGCAGCAATTGCTGGCAAGCCAGCATGATGCCCAGCTCGCCTTCGAGACCATGGCCTTCAACGACCCGCTCTACATCCTCTACTCCTCCGGCACCACCGGCAAACCCAAGTGCATCGTGCACGGCATTGGCGGCACCCTGCTGCAACACCTGAAAGAGCACCAGTTGCACTGCGACATCAAGCCGGGGGAGCGCATCTTCTACTTCACCACCTGTGGCTGGATGATGTGGAACTGGCTGGTGAGCGCCCTCGCCTCCGGCGCCACCCTGGTGCTCTACGATGGTTCCCCCTTCTACCCGGATGGCAACGTGCTGTGGGATCTCGCACGGGACGAAGAGGTCGCCCTGTTCGGCACCTCGGCCAAGTATCTCGATGCGCTGCACAAGCAGGGTTATGCCCCCATCAAGACCCACGACCTGCCTGCCTTGCGCCTCATCTGCAGCACCGGATCCGTGCTGTCGCCGGAGGGGTTTGACTATGTTTACCAGCAGATAAAGCAGGATGTGCAGCTCAGCTCCATCTCTGGCGGCACCGACATCTGCTCCTGCTTCGTCATCGGCAACCCCTTGAGCCCCATCTATCGCGGCGAGAGCCAGGGGCGCGGCCTTGGTCTCGCGGTGCAGGTATTCAACGAGGCGGGCCAGCCGGTGCTGGGTGAGAAGGGCGAGCTGGTCTGTACCAAGCCGTTCCCGGCCCAGCCCATTTACTTCTGGGGTGACGAAAATGGCGACAAGTACCACGCCGCCTACTTCGAGCGGTTCGACAACATCTGGTGCCACGGGGACTGGATCGAGCTGACCCCGACCGGCGGCATCCTGTTCTACGGCCGCTCCGACGCGACCCTCAACCCGGGCGGCGTGCGCATCGGCACCAGCGAGATCTACCGCTATGTGGAACAACTCGACGAGGTGGAGGAGAGCATCGTCATCGGCCAGCAATGGAAACAGGACGAGCGGGTGGTGCTGTTCGTCAAGCTCAAGACGGGTTGCAAGCTGGACGACGGGCTGCGTGAGCGGATCTGCCAGCAGATCAAGCGGCACTGCACCGCCCGTCATGTGCCTGCCCGCATCCTGCAGGTGGATGCCATCCCCCGCACCAAGTCCGGCAAGATAGTGGAGCTGGCGGTGCGGGAAGTGGTGCACAACCGCCCCGTCAACAACACCCACGCCCTCGCCGATCCCGAGGTCTTGAACCAGTATCGCAATCGGCCGGAACTGGCCAGTTGATACCACGCTCATCTCCATCGGAGGCGCCGCAAGGCGCCTCTTTTTTGCCCGTTTTGTGATGAAGAGCTTTTACTCGACAACTGTTAAACAAATGTTTTAAATAGGTGTTGAAAATGTCTCCTTTTGGATCAATAGTGAGCCTCGCCCCCTGCTGGGGATAAAGGAGCACCATTCCCCACAGAGTGGGAACAAGGAGACACTCTCATGATCTACCAAGGCGAAACCCTGACGGTCAGCTACCTCGAAGACGGCATTGCCGAGCTGAGGTTCGATGCCCCGGGTTCAGTCAACAAGCTGGATCGCGCTACCCTGCTCTCCCTGAGCGAAGCGATCGCCGCATTACAGCAACAAGCCGATTTGAAGGGTCTGATCCTCACCTCCGGCAAAGACGCTTTCATCGTCGGCGCCGACATCACCGAATTCCTGGAACTGTTCGATCTGCCGCAAGAAGACCTGCTCGGCTGGCTGAAGAAGGCCAACGACATCTTCAGCGCCATCGAAGATCTGCCGGTGCCCACCCTCTCCGCCATCAAGGGCCATGCTCTGGGCGGCGGCTGCGAGACTATTCTCTCCACCGATTTCCGGCTGGCCGACACCACGGCCAAGATCGGCCTGCCCGAGACCAAGCTCGGCATCATGCCGGGCTTTGGCGGCACTGTCCGTCTGCCGCGGGTGATCGGTGCCGACAACGCGCTGGAGTGGATCACCACCGGCAAGGATTACCGTGCCGATGACGCCCTCAAGGTGGGCGCCATCGACGCCGTGGTCGCCCCGGACGCGCTGCACAGCGCCGCCGTGCAGATGATCAAGGACGCGATCAAAGGCAAGCTGGACTGGCAGGGCCGCCGCGCCGCCAAGAAAGCGCCGCTGCGCCTCTCCAAACTGGAAGCCATGATGAGCTTCACCACCGCCGCCGGTATGGTTGCCGCCGTGGCGGGCAAACACTATCCGGCCCCCATGGCCGCCGTGAAGACGGTGGAAGCCGCCGCTGGCATGGGCCGTGACGAAGCGCTGGCCGCCGAGGCCGCCACCTTCATCAAATTGGCGAAAACCGACGTGGCCAAGGCGCTGGTCGGTATCTTCCTCAACGATCAGCACATCAAGGCGCTGGCCAAGAAGGCCGCCAAGCAGGCAAACAAGGCCACCGGCCATGCCGCCGTGCTGGGTGCCGGCATCATGGGGGGTGGCATCGCCTACCAGTCTGCCAGCAAGGGCATCCCGGCGGTGATGAAGGACATCAACGAGAAAGCGCTGGCACTTGGCATGAATGAGGCCACCAAGCTGCTCAACGGCCAGCTCGAGCGCGGTCGCATCGACGGCATCAAGATGGGCCAGGTGCTCTCCGCCATTACCCCAACCCTCAGCTATGACAACGTCAAGCATGTGGACGTGGTGGTCGAAGCCGTGGTCGAGAACCCGAAAGTGAAGGCGGCCGTGCTGAGTGAAGTGGAAGGGATCATCGGCGAAGACGCCGTGCTCGCCAGCAACACCTCCACCATCCCCATCTCCCTGCTGGCCAAGGGACTGAAGCGCCCCGAGAATTTCTGCGGCATGCACTTCTTCAACCCGGTGCACCGCATGCCACTGGTGGAGATCATCCGCGGCGAGCAAACTTCCGATGAAACCATCAACCGCGTGGTGGCCTACGCCGCCGCCATGGGCAAGTCCCCGGTGGTGGTCAACGACTGCCCCGGCTTCTTCGTGAACCGCGTGCTGTTCCCTTACTTCTTCGGCTTCAACAAGCTGGTCGCCGACGGCGCCGACTTCGCCGCCGTCGACAAGGTGATGGAGAAGGAGTTCGGCTGGCCCATGGGCCCCGCCTACCTGCTGGACGTGGTCGGCATCGACACCGGCCACCATGCCGGTGACGTGATGGCGCAGGGCTTCCCGGCACGCATGAGCAAGGAAGGCCGCACCGCCATCGACGTGATGTACGAAGTGAGCCGCTTCGGTCAGAAGAACGGCAAGGGCTTCTACGCCTACGAGCAGGACAAGAAGGGTAAACCGAAGAAGGTGGCCGATGCCGCCAGCTACGAGCTGCTGGCCCCCATCGCCAAGCCGAAGCAGGACTTTGACAAGGAAGCCATTATCGCTCGCATGATGATCCCGATGATCAACGAGGTGGTGCTCTGTCTGGAAGAGGGCATAGTCGCCACGCCAGCCGAAGCCGACATCGCACTGGTCTACGGTTTGGGCTTCCCTCCCTTCCGCGGCGGCGTGTTCCGCTATCTGGACACTATCGGTCTGGATCGCTACGTGGCCATGGCCGACCAGTATGCCGACTTGGGCCCGCTCTACCGCGTCAGCGACAAGCTGCGTGAGATGGCCGCCCAGGGCAACACCTTCTACTGATTGCGGAAAGGAGATCCATTCATGAAAGACGTAGTCATTGTCGACTGTATCCGGACCCCCATGGGCCGGTCCAAGGGCGGCGCCTTCCGCAACGTGCGTGCAGAAGACTTGTCCGCGCACCTGATGAAATCCATCCTGCTGCGCAACCCCAACCTCGACCCAAACGAGATCGAGGATATCTACTGGGGCTGCGTGCAGCAGACCCTGGAACAGGGCTTCAACATTGCCCGCAACGCCGCCTTGCTGGCCGGCATTCCCAAGCAGGTGGGGGCGGTCACCGTCAACCGCCTGTGCGGCTCCAGCATGCAGGCGCTGCACGATGCCTCCCGCGCCATTCAGGTGGGTGACGGCGATATCTTCATCATCGGTGGCGTCGAGCACATGGGTCACGTGCCGATGAGCCACGGGGTGGACTTCCACCCCGGCATGGCCAAGTCGGTGGCGAAAGCCTCCGGCATGATGGGGCTGACCGCCGAGATGCTCGGCAAGCTGCACGGCATCAGTCGTCAGCAGCAGGACGAGTTTGCGGCCCGCTCCCACCGCCGTGCCCACGCCGCCACCGTGGAAGGGCGTTTTGCCAAGGAGATCGTCGGGCTGGAAGGGCACGACGCCAGCGGCGCCCGCTTCTTCTACGACTATGACGAGGTGATCCGCCCCGAGACCACGGTCGAGACGCTGAGCCAGCTGCGCCCGGTGTTCGACCCGGTCAACGGTACCGTCACCGCCGGCACCTCCTCGGCCCTGTCCGATGGCGCCGCCGCCATGCTGGTGATGAGTGCGGACCGTGCAAAGGCCCTCGGCCTCACGCCCCGCGCCAGGGTGCGCGCCATGGCCATCGCCGGCTGTGACGCCGCCATCATGGGTTACGGCCCGGTGCCGGCCACCCAGAAAGCGCTCAAGCGGGCCGGTCTGACCGTCGGCGACATCG
The DNA here is from genome assembly GCF_040907815.1 of Aeromonas sp. s6. Taxonomy (NCBI): domain Bacteria; kingdom Pseudomonadati; phylum Pseudomonadota; class Gammaproteobacteria; order Aeromonadales; family Aeromonadaceae; genus Aeromonas; species Aeromonas sp. s6. The sequence goes on along the minus strand of NZ_JBFOCN010000075.1, from coordinate 20,984 downwards.
ACCTCTTCGAGCTGAACGAGGCGTTTGCCGCCCAGTCCCTGCCCTGCGTGAAGGATCTGGGTCTGCAAGACCTGGTGGACGAGAAGGTGAACCTCAACGGTGGCGCCATCGCCCTGGGTCACCCGCTCGGCTGCTCCGGTGCCCGCATCTCCACCACCCTGATCAACCTGATGGAAGAGAAGGACGCCACCCTGGGAGTCGCCACCATGTGCATCGGCCTGGGTCAGGGCATCGCCACCGTGTTCGAACGGGTGTAAGTGAATCACTCCTGACCGCTCACCGGTCAGGGACGCCGCCTCGGGGCGGCAACAACAGACAGAAGGCGGCCCTGCTTCCCGGCACAGCGGCCCCATCACGAATACCGGGTCGGCCTGCCGACCCTGCTGTCGAGTCTGTGGAACGCGCCACACGGGGTGCGCTCCTGCCGTCGGAATCTGCGTGTTGGCCGGCCCGTTTGGGTCGGCCTTTTTTATTCTTTTCCCGCGATCGGGGCCAATCCTGAGGCTATATTGCCCATAACTTCACATTAGAGGGGGGGCTTGCTTGCTTTTTGCTCCCCCGACAGGTTCAATCTGCACAAAAAAATGGGTGGATGCACATACATATGTCAACGAGCAAACAACTGCTTATCGTCGACGACGATCGGGAGATCCGCGAGCTGCTCAACGAGTACCTGACCCGGGCCGGTTTCGAGGTACTGACCGCGGCTGAAGGGAACGAGATGCGCCAACAACTGGCCCAGCACAGCCCGGACCTCATCATTCTGGACATCATGATGCCCGGCGACGACGGCTTTACCCTCTGCCAGCAGATCCGCCGCGACTCCCAGGTACCCATCATCATGCTCACCGCCGCCTCCGACGAAGCGGATCGGGTGATCGGTCTGGAACTTGGCGCCGACGACTACATCGCCAAGCCGTTCAGCCCGCGCGAACTGCAGGCCCGCATCAAGGCGCTGCTGCGCCGCGCCGAATTCCGCCAGCCGGAGAAAGAAAAGGAACCGAGCCGTCGGCTGCGTTTCGCCGAGTGGACCCTGGACACCCTGAGCCACCAGCTGACCCACGAAGATGGCAGCCTGCTGGATCTCTCCGGCAGCGATGCCCTGCTGCTCGGCATGTTCCTGCAGCAGCCCGGCGTGGTGCTGGACAGGGATACCATCTCGGACGCCACCCGCGGTCGCGAGAGCCTGCCCATGGAACGCGGCATCGATGTGCAGATCAGCCGCCTGCGCCAGAAGCTGGGTGACAACGGCAAGAGCCCTCGCATCATCAAGACCATTCGCGGCAGCGGCTACATGCTGATCGCTGAAGTCCACGAGATCCCGTAGCAGACAGACGCTACGGCGAGACCTTGAACGGGCAGAAGAGAGACCCATCACGGGGCAATGGCAAGGCACAGAGGTAAGCACCCCATGCTGATCGACAAGAGACACACGCTGCCATGACGGGGCAGAAGTTCTGGCGGGCCCTGGTGCCCCGCTCCCTGCTGTCGCGGATGCTGCTGCTGTTGCTGCTCGCCATCCTGCTCTCCCAGACCATCCTCACCGGCATCTGGATGCAGCAGATCCAGAAGCGGGAGCTGGAGGGCATGCTCAGCACCACCCGCAACCTGGCGCTGTCGGCGGCTTCCACCGTCAACTTCTTCAAGTCCCTGCCCCTGCAATACCGCCACATTGCCCTGGATCAGCTGCGCAACATGGGCGGCAGCCGCTTCTTCGTCTCCCTGAACGAGGAAGAGATCCACATCAGCGCCATCCCCGACAGCGAGCGCAAGACGCTGGTGCTCAAAGAGGTGCAGGAGGTGCTCAGCCGCAAACTCTCCGACGCCATGGCGATCAAGGTGGATTTCTCCCGCCCCGAGGAGCTGCACGTCTTCAACAACGACACCCTGCTGGCGGATCTCCCCTCCTCCTGGGCCCGCTACACCCTGTCCCTGGAGCCCATCAATCCGCCGGTGCTGGTGACCCAGATCGAGATAGAACCGGGGGAGTGGCTCTATCTGGCGGCCCTGCTGCCCGCCCCCTACATGACGCTGGATGACACCGTGATGCCAAGCAATCAGGTGCGTTTCATCGCCCTGATGACGGTCTTCCTCTGCTTCTTCACCTTCATGCTGGTGCGCTGGCAGACCCGCCCCCTGCGTCGCCTCGCCAAGGCAGCGGTCAACCTCGGCAAGGACATCGACCAGCCGTCCCTCAAGGAGGAGGGTGCCTCCGAAATCGTGGCGGCGACCCGCGCCTTCAACATCATGCAGCAGCGCATTCGCCGCTTCATCGACGATCGGGAGCGCCTCTTCAGCTCCATCTCCCACGACCTCAAGACCCCCATCACCCGGCTGCGACTGCGGGTCGAACTGCTGGACGACGAGGTGCAGATCGCCAAGTTCAACAAGGACCTGGACGAGCTGGAGCTGATGGTCAAAGGGGCGCTGCAGACGGTCAAAGAGACGGACATTCACGAGAACCTCGAGCAGATCGACGTCAACGCCCTGCTGGAGCAGATGGCGGAGGCCATGAACTTGCACGAGGATCTGCTCACCATCGAGGGGCACTGCAAGTGGCCCTATCGCGGCAAGCTGCTGGCCCTCAAGCGCTGCATCGGCAACCTGGTGGACAACGGCATCAAGTACGGCCAGAAGGTGCGCATCATCATCATGGATGACGAGGAGATGCTGATCCTCTTCATCATGGACGAGGGGCCCGGTCTGCCGGACGATCAGTTCGAGCGCATCTTCGAGCCCTACTACCGCCTCAGCACCGATGCCGCCGGCACCGGGCTGGGCCTTGGCATCGCCCGCAACATAGCCCACGCCCACGGCGGCGACCTGGTGCTGGAAAATCGCCCCCAGGGCGGCCTGCAGGCCACCCTCTCCCTACCAAGGCAGTAATGTATGAAGTGGTTGTCTTTTTCTGTCATCGCCCTGCTCTCCCTGCCCGTCTGCGCCTCCCAGGTGGAGGTATTGCACTGGTGGACCTCCGGCGGCGAGGCCAGGGCCGTGGAAGTGCTCAAGTCCGAGTGGGCCGAGCAGGGCAACCAGTGGAACGACTTCGCGGTACAGGGGGGGGGCGGCAAGAGCGCCATGACGGTGCTCAAGAGCCGGGCCCTGGCGGCAAACCCGCCGGAGGCGGCCCACCTCAAGGGGTTCGAGCTGCACGAGTGGGGCAGCCTGGGCTTTCTGCGCGATCTCACCCCCATGGCCGAGCACCTCGGCTGGTACCCTCAGCTGCCCCCCATGGTGCGCGATACCCTCAGCCAGAACGGCGCCCTGATGGCGGTTCCCACCGGCATCCACCGGGTCAACTGGCTGTGGCTCAACCGCAAGGTATTCGAGCGACAGGGGCTCAAGCCCCCCACCGACTGGGCTAAGTTCGTGGCGGTGGCGGACAAGCTCAAGGAGCAGGGCATCACCCCCCTCGCCATCGGTAACGAACCCTGGCAGATCGCGGTGCTGTTCGAAACGGTGGCCCTCGGCGAAGGGGGCAAGACCTTCTATCGCAAGGCCTTCCTCGAACAGGACAGCGCCACCCTGACCGGCCCCGACATGGTGCGGGTGCTGACCCGCTTCCAGCAGTTGCGCGCCTATGTACCCGAGAAATACGCCGGCCTGAAGTGGCACCAGGCCACCAACCTGCTGGAGAGCGGCGGCGCCGCCATGCAGGTGATGGGGGACTGGGTGAAAGGGGAGCTGAGTGCAGGCAACTACCGCCCCGGCGAGGATATCGAGTGCCTGCCAAGCCCGGGCAGCCAGGGGCTGTTCAGCTACAACCTCGACTCCATCGCCATGTTCAAGCAGCGGGATCCCGCCCAGTTGCAGGCCCAGGGCGAGCTGGCCAGGCTGTTGATGACGCCGCGCTTCCAGGAAGCGTTCAACCGGGTGAAGGGCTCCATCCCGGCGCTCATCAAGCCGGACATGAGCAAGTTCGATCGTTGCGCCATCCGCTCCTATCAGGATTTCCTCCACGCCGAGCAACAGGACAACCTGCTGCCCAGCATGGCGGAGGGGATGGCGGTGCCCACCAACATGCGCCAGGGGATCATGGATGTGCTGAGCAGCTTCTTCAACGACGCCAGGGCCAACCCCGAGCAGACGGCGCAGCAGTTGGAGCGCGCCATGCGCTCGACCCGTTCCGGCGCGGAGCAGAAATGACAAAGGCGGACATCGTCCGCCTTTGAGTGCCAAGAGCCAGGCTCTCAGGAGGGATCGTTCTCGTCCTCATCCTCGTCGTAGTAGTCGCTGAGTTCGATCCAGAGCCCCAGTCCGATCATCACCATGGAGCCGAACCAGGTACCGGTATTACCTATCGGGCTGCCCAGCACTATCATGGCGAACGACAAGAACCCCATGCCTGCGTAGGCTTGCAATCTGCCGTAGGAGACCTGCATATTCACACCTCCTTGTTGAATATGGTTCAATTTTTATATTACTCATCGAGCGAAGCCTGGGTAGAGCCGGTTCACATTTTGGTAGCATATGCTGCATAACCGCCCCATGGTTTGATTATTTTTTCGCCGTGAGTATCATTGCTGGCCGAATTGGTTGAAGGTTGATTATTGATGAGTGCTTTATTCTGCGGCGCAACGCACGAGTTGGACGCAATCGGGCTTCGTTGCCCCGAGCCCGTGACGATGGCGCGCAAGTCGGTGCGGCTGAAGGTTGATTATTCATGAGTACTGTATTCTGCAATGCGACCCACGAGCTGGACGCAATTGGGCTTCGCTGCCCCGAACCCGTGACGATGGCGCGCAAGAAGGTGCGGCTGAAGGTTGATTATTCATGAGTACTGAATTCTGCAATGCGACCCACGAGTTGGACGCAATCGGACCTCGCCACCCCGAACCCGTGACGATAGCGCGCAAGAAAGTGCGGCTGAAGGTTGATTATTCATGAGTACTGAATTCTGCAATGCGACCCACGAGCTGGACGCAATCGGGCTTCGTTGCCCCGAACCCGTGACGATAGCGCGCAAGAAGGTGCGGCTGAAGGTTGATTATTCATGAGTACTGAATTCTGCAATGCGACCCACGAGCTGGACGCAATCGGGCTTCGTTGCCCCGAACCCGTGATGATGGTTCGCAAGAAAGTGCGGCTAATGGCGGATGGGGAGACCCTGCTGGTCAGCGCCGACGACCCCTCCACCACCCGCGACATTCCCAGCTTCTGCCGCTTCATGGACCATACCCTGGTCGCCAGCGAGACTGAGCAGGCCCCTTACCGCTACCTGATCCGCAAGGGTCAATAACCCTGTACCGGAGCAAACATGACAACCATTACCCGTATCGGCACCACCCAGCGCTGGTCTGATGTGGTCATCCACAACGGCACCCTCTACGTGGTGGAAGTGCCCGCCACCGAGACCGCCGACATCCACCAGCAGACCCGTGAAGTGCTGGAAAGCCTGCAGCGTTTGCTGGAAGCCAACGGTTCCGGCGTCGACAGGATCCTGATGGCCAACATCTATCTCAAGGACATTGAAGACATCGCCGCCTTCAACGCGCAGTGGGATGCCTGGATCCCGGCCGGCACAGCACCGGTACGCGCCTGCGTGCAGGCCCGTCTCGCCCACGAAGGCTACAAGGTGGAAGTACAGCTGACTGCCGCTGTCTAATCAAAACGGGATGCCTGGCTCCCCTGATGCCGACACCGCCCCCGTCCGTGCCTGCGTGCAGGCCCGTCTGGCCCATGAAGGCTACAAGGTCGAAGTGCAGCTGACTGCGGCTGTCTAAACAAAGCGGGATGCCTGGCTCCCCTGATGCCGATACAGCCCCGGTCCGTGCCTGCGTGCAGGCCCGTCTCGCCCACGAAGGCTACAGGGTGGAAGTACAGCTCACTGCCGCTGTCTAAGAGGCGGTTATCCCCTCATCCCCGACCCTTCTCCCTCAAGGGGAGAAGGGGGCAAGGAGCAAAGGGCACGCACCGGCGCCAATAGAAAGGCCCCGCCATCGCTGGCGGGGCCTTTTTCATGACTGCAACGCAGGCCGCTTAGGCGGTCGGGGTCAGGGTGATGGTCACCCGACGGTTCTGGGCCTTGCCTTCGGCGGTGCTGTTGCTGGCCACCGGCTGATCCGGACCCACACCGCTGATGGCAATGCGGCTGCCGGACACGCCCTGGCCGATCAGCTGGGCGGCGACGGCATCGGCGCGATCCCGGGAGAGCTTCATGTTCAGCTCGCGGGAGCCGGTGCTGTCGGTGTGACCGACCACGTTCAGACGGGTCTTGTCGAACTCGGCAACCACCAGGGCCACGCCGGACAGGGTGTTGGCACCGGCGGCTTTCAGCTGGGCGCTGGAGCTGTCGAAGGTGACGTTGTTCGGCATGTTGAGGATCAGCTGATCACCGTTGCGGGTCACGCTGACGCCGGTGCCTTGCAGCTTCTCGCGCAGCTTGGCTTCTTGCACATCCATGTAGTAACCGATACCGCCACCCAGGGCCGCACCGGCGGCGACGCCAGTCAGGATGCCCTTTTTGCGGTCGCCCTTGCTAGAGGAGAGCGCCCCCACGGCTGCGCCGGTCGCCGCACCCGCCAACGCGCCCCAGGCGCCCTTGGAGGTCTGGGATTCACCGGTATAAGGGTTGGTGGTACAGCCAGTGATGGCGACGGTCAGGGCAAGTGCAGGAACCAGTTTCTTGAAATGCATGAAAAAACCTCTGAAAAAGAACGACTCTAGCCGATGGTCGCGCATTCTAACCCAGAGAGGCGCCAGAGTGTGACGCGCGCATTGCGAAGATGGGCAGGGGGGCAACATGCCCCCCTGCCCCTAGTGACTTACCCGGTGCAGGCCATCTTCGGACGGGCCCGCATCAATATTTGATATCCCGGGCCTTGTCTCGCCCCTCCTGCTTGTTGTCACGATGCTCCTGGCGGCAGTCGGCATTGCCCACCCCCCCCTCACGACACGCCTGTTTCGCGTCACGGGACTCCTGACGGGTATCCTGACGCACATCGCGGGCGTCACGGCGCTCCTGGGCCTGCTTGGTGGCCTGTGCAGGCAGGGCGGCCAGCAAGGCGGTGGCGGCAAGCAGCGCCAATACGGACTTCTTCATGATGGCTCCTTCGCCAGACAACCTGAACCGGTCCGGCGTCTTTCAATGATAGGGGAGGGGCAAGATCCCGGCAGCGCAGACTCGGCCCTCGAGGCGTCGTCTGTGCAGCCTCGGACCTTCTTGCACAGGGCCGGCTTCCCCTCGTGTTTGCCCTGACGGGCGACGTCATCCCCAGGGTGCAGCCGATCAGGCCGGGGAAGAGAGGGCGAGCGGCGATCAGTGACACGGGATTCCCTCGTGATGACGATCCCGATGGTGAACCCGTGTGACTGTATCCCGGCTGTACCAAGGGGCGAAAAGGCTCCCGGCCCGGCCCGGTGCAACGGCAACATGCTCCATGGGTCTGGCGCGATGGAGCCCCCCCATATACGGGTTGTCTCATAAGAGCCCATGGCCCCAGAGTGGGTGACATTTCTCACGGAGCCATGACCATGTCGTCCCTTTCCCGCCCCGCGCTGCTCATCATCGACATCCAGGTGGGCCTCCTTCAAGGCCCGGAAGCCCCCCATGCCGGGGCCGAGACCCTGGCCAACATCAATCGCCTGAGCCAGGCGGCCCGCAGTGCCGCTCTCTCTGTGCTGGCGGTGCGCCACACGGGCCCGGCCGGCAGCCCCATCGCCGCCGGCAGCCCCCTCTGGCAACTGGCGCCGGAACTGCTCGTCGACGACACAGCCCGGGTGTTCGACAAGCAGCGGCCAAGCGCCTTTCAGGGCACCGATCTCGATGGCTGGCTGAAGGAGGACGGGGTGCAGACCCTGATCGTCACCGGCATGAAGACCCAGTACTGCATCGATACCACCTGCCGGGCGGCGGCGGATCTCGGCTACGCCGTGGTGCTGGTGAGCGATGCCCACACCTGCATGGATACCCCGCAGCTGACCGCCCCCCAGATCATCGCCCATCACAACGCCACCCTGGCCGGCCCCTTCGTGCGGCTGATGAGCAGCGACCAGGTGTGCGAGGCGCTGAGCCACACCCGTCAACCCGGTTGAGGCGACCCCACAACGAAGAAGGGAGGCCCAGGCCTCCCTTCTTCGTTGACGTGCGCCCGATCTACCCCGGCTGCTGGCACTCGGCGTGGCAGGGGCAGGTGACGAGATGATCGTTCACCATGCCCACCGCCTGCATAAAGGCGTAGCAGATGGTGCTGCCGACGAAGGTGAAGCCCCGCTTCTTCAGCGCCTTGGACATGGCATCCGACTCGGGGGAGGTCGCGGGAATGTCGCCGTTGCCCTGACGCTGGTTGACCATGGGGGCGCCCCCCACGAAGCCCCACAGGAAGTCGGCGAAGTCGATGCCTTCCGCCTCCAGCGCCAGATAGGCGCGGGCATTTTTGATGACCGACTGCACCTTGAGCCGGTTGCGGATGATGCCGCTGTCCTGCATCAGCCGTTCCACATCCTGTTCGTCGAACAGGGCGATGCGCACCGGATCGAAATCGGCATAGGCGCGATGGTAGCTCTCGGTGCGCTTGAGGATGGTGATCCACGACAGCCCCGCCTGCTGGCCATCGAGGCAGAGCTTGGCAAACAACTCGCGGGCGTCATACACCGGTCTGCCCCACTGCTTGTCATGGTATTCGATGTATTCCGGGTCTTTGGTTACCCAGGCGCAGCGCAGTTCCATTTCCTCTCCCCTGTTTTTCATCGGCCATCGGCGGGCCGCTTGCGTCGGCCACATCATAGGGCAAGCGGCAACATAGCCCCACTAATTCCCTGTAATTTCGCCTATTATCCGACCATGCCAGACGGTATACTCCCTCGGTTAACATTCAGCAAATCTTGCTCTGATTTCATTTCGCGCGAAAAACACTATGCAAAAATTCGATGTCAAAACCTTTCAGGGCCTGATCCTGCAGTTGCAGGACTATTGGTCCCGCCAGGGCTGTACCATCATTCAGCCGCTGGATATGGAAGTGGGTGCCGGTACCTCCCACCCCATGACCTGCCTGCGCGCCCTGGGCCCGGAGCCCATCGCCTGCGCCTATGTCCAACCGTCCCGCCGTCCGACCGACGGCCGCTACGGTGAGAACCCGAACCGCCTGCAGCACTACTACCAGTTCCAGGTGATCATCAAGCCTTCCCCCGACAACATTCAGGAACTCTATCTGGGCTCCCTGAAAGAGCTGGGCATGGATCCCGAGATCCACGACATCCGCTTCGTCGAAGACAACTGGGAAAACCCGACCTTAGGGGCCTGGGGTCTGGGTTGGGAAGTGTGGCTGAACGGCATGGAAGTGACCCAGTTCACCTACTTCCAGCAGGTTGGCGGCCTCGAGTGCAAGCCGGTCACCGGCGAGATCACCTACGGTCTCGAGCGTCTGGCCATGTACATCCAGGGCGTGGACAGCGTCTACGACCTGGTCTGGTCTGACGGCCCCCTGGGCAAGACCACCTACGGCGACGTCTTCCACCAGAACGAGGTGGAGCAATCCACCTACAACTTCGAACACGCCGACGTGGAGTTCCTGTTCCACTGCTTCGAGCAGTACGAGAAGGAAGCCCAGAACCTGCTGGCACTGGAAAAACCGCTGCCGCTGCCTGCCTACGAGCGCATCCTCAAGGCCGCTCACTCCTTCAACCTGCTGGATGCCCGCAAGGCCATCTCGGTCACCGAGCGTCAGCGCTACATCCTGCGCATTCGCACCCTGACCAAGGCCGTGGCCGAGGCATACTACGCCTCCCGCGAAGCGCTGGGTTTCCCCATGTGTCAGCGCACAGAGAACAAGCAAGGTTAAGGAACGGACATGGCACAACATACATTTCTGGTAGAGATCGGTACTGCTGAGCTGCCGCCCAAAGCCCTGCGCTCCCTGGCCGAAGCCTTTGCCGACAACTTCAAAGCCGAACTGACCAAGGCCGATCTGGCCTTCGGCGACGTCGAGTGGTTTGCTTCACCGCGCCGTCTGGCGCTGAAGGTAAGCGAGCTGGCTGGCGAACAGCCGAGCAAGAGCGTCGAGAAGCGCGGCCCGGCCGTCTCCCAGGCGTTCGATGCCGAAGGCAAGCCGACCAAGGCTGCCGAAGGCTGGGCCCGTGGCAACGGCATCACAGTCGAGCAGGCCGAGCGTCTGGTCACCGACAAGGGCGAGTGGCTGGTTCACACCGCCAAGGTCGAAGGCCGTCCGGCCAAAGAATTGCTAGGCGAACTGGTTGCCTCTGCACTGGCCAAGCTGCCCATCCCGAAGATGATGCGCTGGGGCGACAAGACCATCCAGTTCGTGCGTCCGGTCTTTACCGTGACCCTGCTGCTGGATGGGGATCTGGTGCCCGCCCACATTCTGGGTATCGACTCTGCCCGCACCATCCGCGGTCACCGCTTTATGGGCGAGAGCGAATTCACCATCGACAACGCCAGCCAGTACCCGCAGATCCTGCAGGAGCGCGGCATGGTGATTGCCGACTTCATGGCGCGCAAGGCCAAGATCAAGGCTGACGTCGAAGCGGCCGCTGCCGCCTTCGGTGGCGTGGCCGATCTGGACGACGCCCTGCTGGAAGAAGTGACCGCACTGGTCGAGTGGCCTGTGGTGCTGACCGCCAACTTCGAAGAGAAGTTCCTGGCCGTGCCGGCTGAAGCGCTGGTGCACACCATGAAGGGTGACCAGAAGTACTTCCCGGTCTACGACAAGAACGGCAAGCTGCTGCCGAAGTTCATCTTCGTCACCAACATCGAGTCGAAAGACCCGAGCCAGATCATCAGCGGCAACGAGAAGGTGGTTCGCCCCCGTCTCTCTGACGCCGAGTTCTTCTTCAAGACCGACCTCAAGCAAACTCTGGCCTCCCGCCTGCCGCGCCTTGAAACCGTGCTGTTCCAGCAACAGCTGGGCACCGTCAAGGCCAAGGTCGAGCGCATCGAAACCGTCGCCGGCTTTATCGCCGAGCGTATCGGCGCCGATGTGGCTCAGGCCAAGCGTGCCGGTCTGCTCTCCAAGTGTGATCTGATGACCAACATGGTCGGCGAGTTCACCGACACCCAGGGTGTCATGGGGATGCACTACGCCCGTCACGATGGCGAAGACGAAGCGGTGGCCGTGGCCCTCAACGAGCAGTACATGCCGCGCTTTGCCGGTGATGCCCTGCCGTCCGGTCTGGTTGCCTGCGCCGTCGCACTGGCCGACAAGTTCGACACCCTGGCCGGTATCTTCGGCATCGGCATGCTGCCGAAGGGTGACAAGGACCCGTTTGCCCTGCGTCGCGCCGCCATCGGTGCCCTGCGCATCATGACCGAGAAGCAGCTGGACTTGGATCTGGTTGAACTGGTTGAAGAAGCGGTACGCGTCTACGGCGACAAGCTGACCAACAAAACCGTCGTCACCGACGTGGTCGACTTTATGCTGGGCCGCTTCCGCGCCGCCTATCAGGACGAAGGCATCGGTGCCGACGTGGTGCTGGCCGTACTGGCCCGCCGCCCGACCCGTCCGCTCGACTTCGATCGTCGCGTCAAGGCCGTCAGCCACTTCCGCACGCTGGATGCCGCACTGGCACTGGCTGCCGCCAACAAGCGCGTGAGCAACATTCTGGCCAAGGTCGAGGTTCCACTGCCCACTACCGTCAAACCGGAACTGCTGGTCGATGCCGCCGAGAAAGCGCTGGCCACCCAGGTTGCCGAACTGCAAGCAGAACTGGCCCCGCTGTTCGCTGCCGGTGACTATCAGGCTGCCCTCACCCGTCTGGCCGCCCTGCGCGAACCGGTCGATACCTTCTTCAACGAAGTCATGGTGATGGCCGACGACGAAGCCCTCAAGGCCAACCGTCTGGCGCTGCTGAACAACCTGCGCAACCTGTTCCTGCAAGTCGCGGATATCTCCCTGCTGCAGTGATATTGGTTGGGTGGATTGATATTAAAATGGCGCCGTAAAGGCGCCGTTTTTTTGAACACTTTATGATATTGAATATACGTTTAACTAAAGATATAGTGTTCATAATATAATTAGGATGAGCCGTAAAGATGGAACTAGCAAATATAATCGTGAGTTTTTTTCTAACCGGTGTCGTTGGTCTATATGTATCAAGTCGTTTCCAAGAGAAGAACTTTCTACATCAAATAAAGACTAATCGTTCAGAGCGAGAAATTGATAAGCTGCGTGAAATAGCTAAGTCATTAGAAAAAATGTCTGGCGAGCGCATTTATTATAGCCGCCTGCTTCTCGACTCTCTGGCTGATAAAGAATTTAAAAACGATAGTGATACATTACAACAAGCTAGGGAGGAATATAAAAAGGCTAAAGACAATTGGAATGAAAACTTAAACCCTTTATTCATAGAGCTTTACAGTATTGATATGTATGACTACGCTAGAGATATTGAAAGAAATATTCATGATAACTTTAGATATACTCACAATTCGATTTACAAATTAATAAAAGACGGTCACTCTATAGACTCTATAATTTCTGGTAAAAGACATCTTGATTCTGCTTTTACAGAAACCAGAAGAATATCTTCAGAAATCATTAAACACTCCAATAGTCGTTGGAAACAGATTATGGATGGCGATACTGAAGCTTTGGCCGAGCATAATCTAACAAAAGCTTCAACTTGGACTCTATTTCGAGCCCTCTTCAACAAGAACCCGAACGCTCTGCGCATAAGACGCTCTTGATTTAACAATTTCAAACCATTCATTTTTTGGATTTAAAGGCTTTGGTCTCAATAGCATAGCTGCAACAAATGCACTTTCATCCTTTTCTAGCATAGACAGATCTTTATTAAATAGTACATTTGCTGCTTTTTCTGCACCTATGAGACGAGAGCCAAAAAAAGCATTTTTCAAGTAGCATCGTATTATTTGTTTTTTTGTGAAATGAAAATTTACCAGCCAAGACAGTAGCGTTTCATATAACTTTCTATATATTGTCATATCTTTAAATTCGGTAATGGTTCTAACCATTTGCATATCTATAGTACTAGCACCTCCATGCTTTTTTCTTCGTATTTTCTTGATCAGCTCTCTTGCCGATGCCTTGATATCAAAACCACAATGATTCACAAATCGACGGTCTTCCAAGGCCATCACATAATGCTCTAGTTCGGTAAACTCCCCATACTTATCTGACTCGCACATTTTATGTGAAATAGATAACAGGTCTCTGTTTAAATCAATTAATAGATTTCTGAATTTTCTATAATGTCGAGTATTAAATGGTTGGGCAGTCATATTTATAACCTGTTATCACACGGATGATATAAATGAGTCTTATATTACTTCACAGATTTATTAAAAACAATCAGTTACACCTCATAGAGATAGAGTTAACCATCACATAAACTAGCTTGTATAACTCATAGAATCACGAAACCTGTAGGTTCGATTAGCCGTCAGGCGTAATCGAACGTTCGCGTAAATCAATTCTTCTGCCATAACGGCCAGCCGAATTCTCCCCTCCGGCTGGGCGCTCCTGTTGCACGGCAACAACCGCAACCAAGGCCACTCGATCGTCCGATTACGCTGCGCTAATCGAACCTACAGAAAGCGGTGGCTTGCGGAGCATGCCGGTCGGTTCCGAGCATCGAGAAACCCAACATTGACCTTGGGTTGGCATAACCCCCCCTCATCTCCAACCCTTCCCCCACAAGGGGAGAAGGGGGCAACTCGTAGGTTCGATTAGCCGGTAGGCGTAATCGGACGTTCGCGTAAATGGATTCTCCCGCCATAACGGCCAGCCGAATTTTCCACTCCGGTTGGCCGCTCCTGTTGCACGGCAACAACCACTATCAACACCTCTCGTTCGTCCGATTACGCTGCGCTAATCGAACCTACGGGGCGACGGAGGCCTACGGAGTATGCTGCTTGGTATTGATCGGTCATTGTCGAATCCATCATGGCCCCGACTTTGCCGCACAATCCGCACCTAGACACCCGCCAGCTCCAATGAATAACCTCTGCCGGCGAGAGAGGAGCTGTTATCCTTTGAGGCAATCTCTCGCGACCCCACGCCTTGAAAGGAACGTCATGGACATACCTGCCGCCCCGTCCTCCACCCTCTGCCAGCAGTGTCATGAGCAGGTGGATCTCGACTTCGACTTCACCATGGCCTTTCAGCCCATTGTCGATTGCAGCAAGCACACCATCTTCGGCTACGAGGCCCTGGTGCGGGGGCTCAACAACGAGTCGGCGCAGAGCGTGATTGACCGGGTCAACGATGACAACCGCTACCGCTTCGATCAGCTGTGCCGGATCAAGGCCATCGCGCTGGCCGCCCGCCTCGACATGCGGGGCATGCTGAGCATCAACTTCCTGCCCAATGCGGTCTATCGCCCGGAGCGCTGCATCCGCACCACGTTGCAGGCGGCCCGCGAGCATCTCTTTCCCATCGAACAGATCATGTTCGAGTTCACCGAGGTGGAACAGGTGCTGGATAACCGCCATATTCACGGCATCGTCGATCACTATCAGGCGCTCGGCTTCAAGACGGCGATCGATGACTTTGGCGCCGGTTACTCGGGCCTGAGCCTGCTGGCCGATTTTCGCCCCGACATCATCAAACTCGATATGCACCTGCTGCGCGGCATCGACCAGGACCCGATCCGTCAGGCCATCGTTCGCCACTGTCTGGCGCTGTTTACGGAGTTGCAGATCACCCCCCTGGCGGAAGGGGTCGAGACCCGCGATGAGATGGCCTGCCTGCGGGAGATGGGCGTCAGCCTGATGCAGGGCTATCTGTTTGCCCGCCCCGGCTTCGAAACCCTGCCCGAGGTGGATTTCGCCAGCCTGTGAGCGGCGCTGGCCATCTCCCTTGGTTGGCGTTCATTCGGGCAAGGCGGCACGGGAGGCGGCCTGGAGGATATCCACGGGCGGACGGCAGAAAGTGCTGGACCGGGCAACCCCCTGGGCTAGGATGGGACTGTCACCCTTTGCAACCACCGCTCTGACAGGGACACCATGGCGCAGGTTTCAGGATACCGCTTCTTCGCTCTTTCACTGCTCTTGCTGCTGGCCTTCCAGGTATGGGGGGCGCAAGGCAGGGGCAACATCACACTGGTGAGCTCCCTTGAAACCAGGGAGTCCCCCTATGGTCGCTGGCTCGATCTCATCTATCGGGATGCGTTCGCCCGCCTGGGCTATGACTTCCAGTACCAGGGCTACCCCGGGGGACGGGCCCCCCTGCTGGCAGAGCAGGGACAGGTCGATGGCGAGATCCACCGCGCCGCCAGCTACCAGCAGCAGACCCGCACCCTCCAGCGCGTGCCCGAGCCCCATTTCGCCGTCTCCTATCAAGCCTATGCCCACCAGCCCGGGATCCAGTTGCAGGGGTGGCACAGCCTGCAGGGCACCGGTTATCGGGTCGAGTTTCGCCGTGGCGCCAAGCTGCCGGAGATGATGCTGGGCAAGGTGGTGGCACCGGACCGGCTCTTTGCCATCGCCACCGCCGAGCAGGGGATGGGCAAGCTGCTCAAGGGGCGCAGTGACCTCTATGTGGAGCAGACCCTGATTGCCAGCCAGGCCCTGGCCGCCCTGACGCGCCAGGCCCCGGGCTATGCCGGCATCTACTCCGCCGGGGTGATGGAGCTGGCCGATTCTTACGTCTATCTGCACGAACGGCATCAGGATCTGCTGGCCCCCCTTGCCGGCGTGATCCGGCAAATGAAGCAGGACGGCACGGTGGCGCGCTATGAGCAGCAGGCCATGGCGGCTGAGGGCACCAGCCAACCTTAACGTCCTCTTTTTCCGCAAGCCCTCCCGCGCCCTGACCATGCAGGAGACCCGGGGCGATCAATTCTGTCGCAGAGTCATGGCCGCAGCGGGCACCCTGTTCGTCAACACCACGTTGACAAAAACGCCCCCTGTATCAGGGAACTCGCCATATAAAACCCCATCGACCTTGTGTTCATCTGACTTGCGGCCAAAAGGCACCATGTCCGTCTGTGCATACCCCAAATCTTGCAACATCCCCCGCTCCGACCGCCTCATCATTTCGATGGAGTCGCGTCATCGTTCAGGCATATCTTCCCCTCGAGGCCCGTGCCAGGGCCCGACACAGGAGCAATAGATAATGAAAAAAGCAGTAACGGCCGCCTTGCTGGCCATGATGATGGCGGCCTCGGTTCAGGCGGCAGACAAGGTGACCACGGTGCCGGTGCACTTCGCCAAAGGCGCGCACAGCGCCAAGGTTGACGGCACCTTCTCCGGTTATGACACCATCAACTACACCCTGGGCGCCAAAGAAGGCCAGACCATGACGGTCGCCATCACCGGCAGCACCAATGCCAACTTCAACGTCTTCGCGCCGGGCGCCATCCCGGGTCAGGCCGAGGCACTGGGCGGCGGCAACGTGGACACAAAATGGCAAGGCACCCTGCCCAAGTCGGGCAAGTACCTGATCCAGGTCTACCAGATGCGCGCCACCGCCCGTAAAGGCGCCAAGGTCCCCCACTCCCTGTCGGTCGGCATTCAGTAACCGACGCCAATATTGCCTGTGTGACAAGCAAGAAGGAGCCCATGAGGCTCCTTCTTTGTCATTGTGTGCTGGCACTGCGACCCGGGTAACGGCTCAGCCCTTGTAGGCGGGCAGCAGGTCCACCATGTTGAGCAGGTGGAAGGCGGCGGTCAGCACGCCGAACAGGATCACCAGGACGATCATGAAGAGGCCGCCGGGGGCGCGGAAGCCCTCGCCACCGTCTTCGCGCCGGGCCGCCCGCACCTTCCAGGCCAGCAGAGGCGGGATGATGCAGGTCCACAGGGTCGCCACGGCGCCCGCATAGCCGATGGCCACCAGGAAGCCGAACGGGAACAGCAAGGAGAGCACCAGGGGCGGCAGGAAGGTCACCGCCCAGGACTTGGCGCGGCCACCGCGGCTGTTGTCGAACTTGAACAGGTCCGCCAGGTAGTCGAACACCCCCAGCCCCACCCCGATGAAGGAGGAGAGGATGGCCGCCATGGAGAAGGCGTTGAGGGCGCTGGCCACCGCCTTGGACTCAGTTACCGAGCCGAGCGCCTTGAGCAGGGCGTCCACGTTGCCCCCCTGTTCGATCACCGGGCCGAACTCGCTGCGCGGCAGGTTGCCAAAGACGCTCACCAGCCAGACGCAGTAGAAGGCGAGCGCGATCAGGGTACCCCCCAGGATGGCGCGGCTGGCGAGGCGCTCCTCGCCGTAATAGGCGCGCATGGAGGAGACGGAGTGGTGGTAGCCGAACGAGGTGAGCGCCACCGGCAGCATCACCAGGGCATAGGGGGCATAACTGACTTCACTGCCGACCCGGTCGAGCAGCAGGTCGAGGCGCACGTTCATCGACAGGCCGGAGATGCCGAAGGCAAAGCTCAACCCCATCAGGATCACCAGCAGCACGGAGATGCGGTCTACCGCTCGGGTGGAGTGCCACACCAGCAGGGAGAAGGCCAGGGTGAACAGGATGGAGGATACCTGGCTGCCCATCCCCGTCATGCCGTCGATGATGAGGCCGGCCGAGGTGATGTAGGCGTAGAGCAGGATGCCGCCGACGAAGTAGACGCTCAGGTTGTTGAGGGCGTTGACCTTCTCCCCCAGCAGATCCCGGGTCACGGTATCGAAGGAGACGCGCAGGGGATAGCCCCGATAGGATTCCAGCAGCATCCAGCCGGAGACCGTCATCACCACCATGGTCAGCGCCACCGCGAGCATGGACCAGAGGGTCCAGGCGCCCGCCCCCGCACTCGGCAGCCCCAGCATGCCGGCTCCCACACAGACGCCGGCAATGATGCATGCCCCGCCCACCAACGATGGTTTCTGTTCCATTACTCCCCCAAACGGATTGTCGACTGGTCACGGCACACCGCCGTGCTTCTCCTGCGTTCGCCAGTGCTGGCGCCGGGGGACTTTACCCTGCATGCCTTCGGGTATCAAATCCGGAGGGAAAATGGGGGAAACAAACTGGATCCTGCGCCCCGTCCAGACATGTGTTGGACGGGGCCAGGTTCAGACCACTCGGGTCATCCGCTGTAGACGGGCAGCAGGCCCGCCATGGCCATCAGGTGGAAGATGGCGGTAAGCACCCCGAAGACGATGACGGCCACCACCATGGGCTGGCCGCCGGGAGCCTTGAACCCCGCCTCGTCCGGGGCCAGCTCCCGGGACTTCTTCGCCAGCAGGGCCGGGATGATGCAGGCCCAGACGGTCGCCGCGGCCCCGGCATAGCCGATGGCCACCACGAAGCCGAACGGGAACATCAGGGAGAGCGCCAGGGGGGGCAGGAAGGTCACCGCCCAGGACTTGGTGCGACCGGCGCGGCTGTTGTCGAACCGGAACAGATCCGCCAGATAGTCGAACACCCCGAGCCCCACCCCGATGAAGGAGGAGAGGATGGCCGCCATGGAGAAGAGGTTGATGGCCTGGGAGACCTGCCTGGACTCTATCACCGAGGCCAGCGCCCCGAGCAGCACATCCACGTCGCCCCCCTTGGCGATGACGGGACCGAAGGCGGGGCGAGGCAGGTTGCCGAAGATGCTGAGCAGCCACAGCAGATAGAGCGCCAGCGCGATCAGGGTGCCCCCCAGGATCGCCTGCTTGGCCCTCTGCTCCTCGCCGTAGTAGGCCCGCATCGAGGCTACCGAATGGTGGTAGCCGAAGGAGGTGAGCGCCACCGGCAGCATGGCCAGGGCGTAGGGGGCCTGTCCCAGCTCCTCGGCAAAGCTGTGGAACAGCATGGCGGTGTCGATCTTGCTGGCGAGCCCCGAGACCCCGAACACGAAGCTCAGCACCATAAAGGCGATCAACACGACCGAAATCCGGTCCACCGCCCGGGTCGAATGCCAGACGAACCAGGAGAAGACCAGCACGAACAGGACGGAGGCCAGCTGATTGTCGATGCCGAGCAGACCGCCGAGGATCAGCCCCGACGAGGTGATATAGGCATAGAGCAGGATGCCGCCCACAAAGTAGACGGTCAGGTTGTTGAAGACATTGATCTTGTGACCGAGCAGATCCTTGGTCACCGAATTGAAGGAGGCGGTCAGCGCATAGGGTTTGAAGGCTTCCAGCAGCATCCAGCCGGAGACCGTCATGACGACCATGGTGAGAATAATGGCGAGCGATGACCAGGTGGTCCAGGCCCCGGCTCCCGCACTCGGCAGCCCCAGCATGCCGGCGCCGACACAGACGCTGGCAATGATGCAGGCCCCCCCGATGACGGACGGTTTTGATGTCATGTGTGTCACTCCCGAAACTTCACAAAGCTGTGAAAAAAAAGGGCACAGAAAAATCTGTGCCCCTGACTCGTTATGCTTCTATTAATTTTTTCTGCGCCTTGCCGGCTGCCTGGTCGTTATGCTCGACCTCTTTCAGTCTGGCGGTGAAGTGGCGCAGCACCGCCGGCTCGTAAATGAAGTCGAGCCCCTTCACCCGATGGGCGTTCTTCTTCACCTCGCCAAACGCCTCGATGACAAAGTCCATGTGGGTCTGGGTATAGGTGGCACGCGGAATGGACAGGCGCAGCAGCTCCGCCGGGCAGGGGTGCTGCTTGCCGGTGGCGGGATCGCGCCCCAGCAGCAGGGAGCCGATCTCCACCGCGCGGATGCCGGCGACCTTGTAGAGCTCGCAGGCCAGGGCGTGGGCCGGGAACTGATCCGCCGGGATGTGCGGCAGCAGCTTGCCCGCATCGACGAAGGCCGCATGACCCCCCGCCTGCTGGCACACCACGCCGATGGCTTCCAGGCCGTCCACCAGGTACTGCACCTGGCCGATGCGATAGGCCAGCCAGTCCTGGCGCATGCCGTCACGCAGACCCACCGCCAGGCGCTCCATGGCGCCCCCTTCCAGGCCGCCATAGGTCGGGAAGCCCTCCTGCACCACGCACAGGGTGCGGCACTCGGTGTAGACGTCCAGCATGCTGTCATCCTTGAAGCACAGCAGCCCCCCCATCTGCACCATGGCATCCTTCTTCGCGGACATGGCGAGGCCGTCGGCGTACTTGTAGGACTCTTTGGTGATCTCCTCGATGGTCCAGTCGGCGTAGCCGGGCTCGCGCTGCTGGATGAAGTAGGCGTTCTCGGCGAAGCGGGCGGAGTCCATGATGACCGGGATGTCATACTTCCTGGCGATCTCGTAGACCGCCTTCAGGTTGGCAATCGACACCGGCTGGCCGCCGGCGGAGTTGCAGGTGATGGTGCTGACGATGTAGGGCACGTTGGCGGGGCCCGCCTCCAGGATGGCCTCTTCCAGCTTCACCAGATCGAAGTTGCCTTTGAAGTCGGCGGTGACCGAGGTATCGAACGCCTCCCTGGTGTAGACGTTCTTCGCCACGCAGCAGTTGATCTGGGTGTGGCCCTGGGTAGTGTCGAAGAAGTAGTTGGAGAGGGCCACCATCTTCTTGCGATCCAGCCCCTTCTCCTGCTCCCGCTTCTTGATGAGCACGGGGATGTAAATCTGCTCGGCGCCGCGCCCCTGATGAGTGGGGATGGTCAGGGAGTAGCCGAAGATCTCCTGCACCGCCTGTTGCAGGGCATAGTAGCTGCGGCTGCCGCTGTAGGCCTCGTCACCGCGCAGCATGGCGGCCTGCATGTCCTGAGTGATGGCGCCGGTGCCGCTGTCGGTCAGCAGGTCGATGAAGACGTCTTCGCTGTCCAGCAGGAAGGGGTTCATGCCCGCCCGGACAATGGCCTCTTCCCGATAGGCACGGGTGGTGCGCTTGACCGGCTCGATGACACGAATACGGAAGGGTTCGGGCAGATGCTTGAAGTTTTCCATAATAAATAACTGATCCCAATAGTGCTACACCTTCGCTGTGCCATAGCCATTCCCCGGGAAAGGAGACACGGTATCCATGAAGTGTTTCACTCGGGCCAGCAGGTTTGCCATCCCTCTGCATTGATGATTGCGCGTGATGGTTTCATGTAACTTGTGCCATAGCCGTTCTATGTGATTAACCCAAGGGCTGTAAACTGGCTGGAACACCAGGCAGAACTTGGGATTCTTCTTCAACCATCGCTCGGTCTGTTTGCTTTTGTGAATGATGTAGTTATCGAGGATCAACGT
>NZ_JBFOCN010000074.1:0-7865 GCF_040907815.1 Aeromonas sp. s6 | reverse complement strand
TACGGCGGGCAAGACGGGCTAATGGGCGCGGTGCTGCACAAATTCAAGCAATCATCCAAGAAAAAGACCGAGCAGGCCTTTGCCGAACATCGGGACTATTTGCTGCGTGATATCGACCACCTGACTGCCCAGCTGGCCGAGATCACCACCCTGCAGACCCTCAAACCCTATCTGGCGGCCCGCTGGGATCAGCAGCAAATGAGGTGGGATGAGGAAGAGGACGATATGGAATGGCTGTTTAGGTAACGGCCAGCGGTGACCGACCATCTCATCAAACAATCAAGGCGCCACTGGCGCCTTGATTGTTTTCACACTGCTGGTTTTTACACTGATCGTGCTATCGGATAGCCAGCCTTAAATCAGGGTCACCTGACGCGCTTTGGCATCAGGCGCCAGCGCCTGTTCCTCATCGTGGATAGTTGTGAAGGGCTCAGGGGAAATGGCGGCTGCCGATGCGATTTTGCGCTGCTGATATTGGGCCAGACGCAAGTCCAGCAGCTCTTGCACCATGCGATGCAGAGGATCGATATCCTCCTCACTCACCGCGAAGCGTGGGCAGAAGCGATCCTCCCTTACCTCGAACCAGTACTCCCCCTTGGCGCCTGGATTGCCGCCACTGCTGAACTTGATCGGATTGCTCTTCCAGTAACTGAGCCAAGCCGGGCTGTCGGCGCTCAGGGCTTGCTGCTTGACCGGTAGATCGAGGCGGGCCAGCTCGGGATGCCGCTCAAACAGGTAACGGGAGTGGCTGGCCAGCGCCGCCAAGGTGGGTGGCTCACGCAGGCCGTCGAGTTCGAGCAGCGCCAATAGCAGGATCAACTTGAAACTCTTGGTGAGCGCGGTGTGCTCCACCCCCGAACGCAGAAAGTCGCCGTGCCGGTTCAGCACGCGCAGCTCCTCCTCCCCCAGATCGCCCGCTTGGGCGAGCAGCTCAAACCAGCCCCCCTGTTTTTGGGTATCGAAACGCAGTTGCTCACCCAGCCGGACTGCCCAGGTTTGCCGCGCGGTGGGGCGATAGCCGAGGTGCTCTTTGAGGGTCTGATAGGTCTCAATCAGAGTCGGTTTCTGCTGCTTTTTTAACAGCGCCAGCAGCGGAAGCAGCTTGGGATCCAGATTGATAAAACAACCTGCCGCCAGCGGCATCGCCCTGTTTGCGTGCGTTGGTGGGCGGGTCAATTGCGTTTGCAGCAGCTGGGGCTTGTAGAGACACGCCTTGTGATTGCCCACCAGATCGATCACCACCAGGCGTTCTTTGCCTTGATAGAGGCGCAAGCCCCGCCCCAACTGTTGCAGGAACACGATGCGCGACTCGGTGGGGCGCAGCATCAGCACGGTATCGATGGCGGGCAAGTCGGTGCCTTCGTTGAACAAATCTACCGAGAAGATGATATCAAGCTCGGCGGCGGCCAGTTGCTCCAGGGCGGCTTGTCGCCCCTGGCGGGAGCCCGCATAGACGGCTATCGCCCGCACACCGGCTTGCTGGAAGACGCTGGCCATAAAATCGGCATGACGGGTCGAGATGCAGAAGGCCAGCGTGCGCTGCTGGCGTAAACGTCGCCACTGGCTAAGGGCGTGCTGAGCCCGCTTCTGACTGGCGAAGGCACTCTCCAGCGCATGGGGGTCAAACTGACCGTTGCGCCAAGGCAGCGCGGCATAGTCGACGGTGTCATCCAAAATGCCGTGATAGGTGAGCGGCACCAGCATCTTCTGCTCGATGGCGAGGGCCAGCCCCCGTTCAAAGACGAGATTGTTGTCGCACAGCGCCAGAATATCGGCCTGATCGGTGCGGTCAGGGGTCGCGGTCAGCCCGAGCAGGAAGCGGGGCTTGAAGTGGTTTAGCAAGCGCCGGTAGGAGGGTGAGGCGGCATGATGAAACTCATCGACCACCACGTAATCGAAGTGATCCGGTGCAAAGCGCAGCAGATGCTGACTCTTGCCCAGGGTCTGGATGGAGGCAAACAGCCAGTCGGCCTCATCCTGCTGCTGACCATGATAGAGGCCCGAATTTGCCCGCGGCACCATGTGCAAGAAGGTCTGGCGCGCTTGGGTCAGGATCTCCTCCCGATGGGCAACAAACAGCAGGCGGGCCGCCTGCATCTGGCGCACATCAAAAGCCGCGAGCCAAGTCTTGCCAAGGCCGGTCGCCATGACCACCACACCCCGTTTATGCCCCTGTGCCCGCGCGGCTTGCAGCGCCATCAGCGCCTCTTGCTGCACGCTGTTGGGGATGGGGGCTTCACGCAGCTGCTCAGCGCTGCTGCGATGATCCCCAGTGAGCACCCGCAACTCCCGCAGCGCGCTCTGCCGATAGCGAGCGAGGTAGCCATCGATCCAGTCGTGGGTAAGGGGCACGACCCGCGCGTCTTGCGCCAGCCGATCGATTTGAGCCGCGAGCTGACGCAGGCTGTGATGCGGCTCGCTGGGGCCGCTCGGCTCAGCCCTGAGCGACCAGTTCCACTCCAGCGACTCGGTGAGGGCGGCGGCAGAGATATTGCTGGAGCCGAGAAACGCCTGGCCACCGAGCACCGCTGGCGACCCTTCCTGGCCAACTTGCTCGCCTAGATACTGGGCTGCGTGCTGGACAAACAGATAGGACTTGAGGTGAAAGCCGCGATTGCCCTGACTCTGGTAGATCAGCGCGCAAGAGCGAGCGGGATCAAATTTAAGCAACTCGCGCAGCGCCACCGGCTGAGTCACCTCCAGATAGTCCGAGGTGATCACCCGAAGCCGTGCTCCTCGCGCCAACGCCTCGTGCAGGGCACCGCGCAACAGCACCAGCCCGCTTTGGCGAATAAAGGAGACACACAACTCGATGCGGCTACCCTCGCCACAACGGGCGATGGCGTCCAGCAGATGTGGCAACAGGGGATCGTTGAACTCCGGATCCCCCGCCTCTCCCCCGCTGATGAGCACGGGTGCACTCATGACCCGACCTTGCGCACGATGGCGTTAAGCCAACGCTCCTGCTCGCGGCCGGGGCGTCGATCCGCCGTCAGCCAAGTCTCGACCTCGCTCAGCGGCAACGGCGTGATCAGGGCGTGCAGCCCCGCCTCATCCAACTGGGTGAAGGCTCGGCCATCGCGCTCGGTCTCGTCTACCCCATATTTGAACGAGCAATAGAGCAGACCACCGTCGGCGAGTTGCTGGCACAGATGGGCCATTACGGCATCCAATTCGGCGCGGGGAACATGCAGCAGACTGGCACAGGCCCAGATGGCATCGACCGGCACGGGAGCCACAAACTGCTCGAAACGGCACAGTTGCACCGGCTGACCAAGCAGGCGCTCGGCACGCAGGGCCAGCTCCGCGCTGGCATCGAAGGCTGTGACCCGAAAACCTTGCTGATGGAAATACAGGCTGTCCCGCCCAGAGCCGCAGCCCGCATCGACGATATGAGCGCCGGCGGCGAGCAGAGGCAAGAAGCGCTGGTAAAGCGGTTGCATATCGACCGACAGCGTGCCTTCGACGAAGCTATCGGCGTGTTGGTTGTAGTAATCGATAGACATAGTAAGCAGGCACCTAGCAGAAAACGCCCAGATTAACAGAGAGATAGGGGTAAAAAAATCGAGTCAGCGCCATTTCAGACAATCCGCAGTACGGGAAGGCCAACTGGCACCTTGATTATCTTCCCACTGATTGCAGCGACCAGAGTGATCTGCTCTTGGACAAGTAGAATCTTCACTACGAATTTACACTTGGATGGCTTGAGGCCGGTTCGCGCCCCAATAAACCGGCGATAAGCATCGTACGTTCTACGGGCTCTTTGTTGGAGTCAGCAACGAGCTGTGTGAAACTAGTGGTATCATTCATTAACTGAACTGACCTCTCTTCCATGACAGCTAAAGCCGACTCTCTGAGACAAAAAATCTACCTCATTTTGACTGGTGGGAAATTACATGATCACCAACGTATCGCAGCACAAAAGACATTCGATGCACTAAAGGGAAACGTCCGTGCAGTTATCACTGCGGCAGAGATGCAAGCAGGCAAGTCTGGTGTGGCACTCGCTCTTTGTTGTTTGCAACGTCTGTCACTGACTGATGAAGAGGTCTGCGACCGCTCCAAGCTCAAAGATACTCTCTATTTGGTAACCATGCCTGACGTTGCCTTGTTAGAGCAGGCTGAAAAAGATCTGGCAGATGCTAAAAATGTGGTTGTTAGTAACTTTATTCGATTCGACCAAGATTTAGAGCGAAGCTTTAAAGGCAATCCGCCCAAACTGATCCTGATCGACGAGTGTCACTATGGCTCAAATGCGGCAGCTATACGGTACTGCAAGGTTTTTGATTACCTCGAAAAAGAGAATAAAGATTGCAAAGTAGTTTTTATCTCTGCGACGCCTTTTGGGGCTCTCTATGCGGCAGAGACAGAATACGATGTTGCCAAACACGAAGAAGAAATAGCAAAACATAATCATAGAGAAAAAGAGGCTATTGAAGCAGCAGAAGCAGCCGAAGAGGCAGCTCGCAACTCAATTTTACGGCGTGATTTTAATACCAAATTGGTATTCCATCGCACCAGTAACGAGTACTACGGTGTTAGGGAAATGCTGCGCTCCAATAAAGTCACGGGATTGGATTCTGACTCGAGGAATATTCTCGATGACTCACCAGCCAAAGCGAAGCTGCTGAGTTTACTTAAACAACATGAAGGTGCAGGATGGGTATTGGTCAGGGTGCCGCCAGGTGCCGCCATGGAGGCAAAAACTGGTTTTATTCAAGCAGGATTTGCAGATCAGAATGTTCATATTCTTGGCAAAGATCTCAGCGGTGTCCCAGAAGACCAATTAACTACCATTGAACGATTTAAAAAAGAGTTCGATGAATGCATCGACTTTGACGAAAAGCTCATTGCTATTACCGTAGCAGGCTGTCGCGCAGGGATTAATTTTGGTCAAGATATGAAACAGCGGCTCATTGCCACCTGGGACAGTACGGTAACCAGTGTTGCGGCAGTGGTACAAGCGAACATTGGCAGAGCCTGTGGCTACCATGACAATCGAGAAGCACACCACTTCACAAGCCTTAATGCGGCGCAAGCCTATGGGGCAATCCTGGATTACCTTGATAAAAATACCAGTGAACACGCCGCCTCTGATTTTGATGGTCTCAAAGAATTTTTTGAAGATGTATGCCAAGAGTTTAATGTCAATGGTTTGGATGTAGGATTAACCGTCAAAAACAAGCGGCGTCGCCCCATAGGTGATGTTGAAACATACATGACCGATAGCTACGTTGCCGTGCCAGCCAAGCTGCTTGATCCGGATTACGACTTTACACAACACACAAAGGATAAATTAATCATACAAGCCATAGCACTGCTACGTGAAGAGCTACTCAGAGATTCAGGTCCTTCTGTAAAGTCTTCTCGTGCCATGCGTGGTGCCAAGAAAAATTGGGTAAAGGCTCATTGGGTCAATGGCGATTCCTATGATAACAAGGAGAAAGCACGTAAAGAGGGAACGATGAAAGAACGGACCCTAAATTTTACACACAAAGTAGATCAGCAAGAGCCTATAGAATTCAATACCATTGTTATGCCTGGCTCTGGTGAATATACAGAGCAAAAACTTGTCACTGCCACTATATTCAGTATTTATAACATGTCTCGGCGAAACAATGTCAAAAAATGGGTCATGACTGAAGATGATGTTCATGAAATGTGTGATCATTTTGGTATCGAGCATGATGACACCATGTTCGTTCTCTATAAACGTGGTGAATATAATGCCGAGGCAAGCCGTATGAAAGCAGCCGCCAATGAACTGCCAGAAAATGAAACAATCATCCATGATGAGTCGCAATTTTCTGAGCAACAGCGCAACGCTTAAGCGAGTTAAACAGTCACATGAACAATCAGGCTACACGGCATAGAGAAAAAGTTGCATCAGTACTATCTGGTCATACTTTTTCACATCAGATAAATGCGGCGCAGCGAGCTTTTAGTCATTTTGAAAATGGCTCAAGAGCGGTCGTTATTGCAGCAGAGATGCAATCAGGAAAATCCGGCATTGCCTTGGCACTCAGTTGCCTGCAGCGGAATTCATTATCTGACAGTGACTTATGTGATCGTCGCAAGTTAAAAGATACCTTGTACTTGGTCACGATGGCTGACCTTGCTTTGTTAGAACAAGCCAAATCTGACTTCGCTGCATGCCCCAACATGGTCGTGAGTAATTTCACGAATTTCAGGCTTACCCTGGCATCCGAGTTTAAGCATCAACAGCCACGATTGATCATCATTGATGAGTGCCATTACGGCACTCATCAAGATGGCGTTCGCTACAGCGATGTCTTCAATTACCTTGATAGTGAAAATAGTGCTTGTAAGATTGCATTTATCTCTGCAACTCCTTTTAGCGCTCTCTATGCCGCTGGCGCTGATTCAATTCTAAAACATCAGTACCACACTCAACTGGTATTTCACAAAACAAGCTCCGAGTACCACGGTATTCGGAGCATGCACAAGCATCACCAGATCGTGAAACTTGATCCAACACAGCGCGATTTTTGCCAAGACTCGTTATTACGAAGACGATTCATTAGACAATTCCTTGAATATCAAGGCCCTGGTTGGAGTCTAGTTAGGGTACAAAGTGGTGCAGCTGCTTCAGTGAAGGCCATACTGCTCGAGCAAGGAATTGCAGAGGACCAGATTTTTATCATTGGCCAAAAGCTAGCTGGTGTCGAAGAACATGAAATTAGCTCGATTCAAGATTTCAAATACGCTTATGATACAGCCAGCCTCTTTGATGACAAGCTGATTGCAATTACCGTGGCAGGTTTTCGGGCAGGGATTAATTTTGGCTCGAAAATGAAAGATGAGCTGATCAACAGCTGGGATAGTACCATCTCCAATATCGCCGCGATCGTCCAAGCAAATATTGGCAGAGCATGTGGCTACCATGACAACATAAAGGCAATTCATTATACTAATCTTGATGCTATCGGGGCTTACAGTGAATTACTGGATCATCTTGAGTCTCAATCTGAACACTGTGACTTTGCAGCCTTACAAGCACAGTTTGAATATATCTGCGAGCGCTATGATGTCGCTGGTTTTGACCGTGGTCTCACCATTAGCAGTAGTGTAGAGAATTCCGTAAAAAACGCTATCCAGCCGGACCAGTTTATCTATTTAACTGAGCGATATCGCATAGTCCCAGTAAAATTGCATGAAACAGAACCAGAGTTCAGCAAATACAATCTCGATAGTGATGAATTAGAAGCGATTAGGCTTATTCGAGAAGAGTATCTTAAAGATGGTGGGCCTTTTATAAAAAGTGGCCGGGCTTTGCGAGGGGAACATCAAAACTGGATAAAGGCACAATGGGTCAATGGTGTCACTTACAATGACTTTACCGAGAGTTGTGCCAAAGAACGAACTTTATCATTTATTAGAAAACTTGATCAGGGTGAGCCACTATTATTTAACCAGATCGTTAATCCTGGTGGTGGTGAGAGTACAGATAGCAAGCGGTTTATGGCGACAATTTTCAGTGTGTATAACTTATCACGGCAACAGAGTGCCTATAAACGCACCATGGATGAAGATGACCTTATTGAATTATCTGCTGCACTAAATAACTGATCCCAATAGTGCTACACCTTCGCTGTGCCATAGCCATTCCCCGGGAAAGGAGACACGGTATCCATGAAGTGTTTCACTCGGGCCAGCAGGTTTGCCATCCCTCTGCATTGATGATTGCGCGTGATGGTTTCATGTAACTTGTGCCATAGCCGTTCTATGTGATTAACCCAAGGGCTGTAAACTGGCTGGAACACCAGGCAGAACTTGGGATTCTTCTTCAACCATCGCTCGGTCTGTTTGCTTTTGTGAATGATGTAGTTATCGAGGATCAACGT
>NZ_JBFOCN010000073.1:0-3382 GCF_040907815.1 Aeromonas sp. s6 | reverse complement strand
TGTAATGACCCAGCCGTTCCTGCACAACTAAGCGGCTTCGGCATAGGCCTGCGCCGGTGTTTTCATCTTTAGCGCCTGGTGAGGACGCTTCTGGTTGTAAAACTGGATCCAGTCGCCAATCACCCGACTGGCATGCTGCAAGGTCTCGAACCTCTGCCGATGGGCACACTGCTCCTTGAGCGTTCTGATCACCCGCTCGACCATGCCGTTTTGTTCCGGCGTGTACGGCGTGATGAACTCCTGCTGCAACCCATAGCTCTTCACCAGTGCTGTGTAGTTGCGGCTGGTAAACACCAACCCATTGTCGCTACGTAACAAAAACGGCGATGCAACTCGTCCCAAGCTGCCGAAGCGAGCAATTAAGGCTTGCTCCAGCGCTGCCTCGGCCGTTTTCGATTTACCACTGCGCGAGAGATGCCATCCCAGTAGTTCACGGGTATGGCAATCAATCACCAGCGCCAAGGAACACCAGCCATCGCGACCAGCCCAGATCCGGCATAGGTCCGTCGCCCAGCGTTGGTTGGGCGCTGAGGCCACCGAAGGCAGGGCCTGGATCCGGGGGCGAAACCCAACCGGACGCTTGCGAACTTGCCAGCCCTTGAGCTGGAAGATGCGCTGTACCGTGTTCTTGTTGAACCCCAACAGGGCTGCAACCGTCCGGTAACCGAACGATGGGTTCTCCTCAATCATGTTTTTGATCGGGGTGACCAGATGCTCCTGAAGCTTGGGCGCGGCCTTGACGCTGCGGTAGTACCAACTACGACGCGGCAGGCCAAACCAGCGGCAGAGCTTGCTGACGGAGACATCAATACCTTCTGCGCGTAATCCCTGCTGAACATCGGCGACTATCTGTCGTCCTCGCCCAGCAGGGAGGCCAGCTTTTTTCTGGCGCGTAACTCCAGCATGGCCTCGCCATAAGCTTCCTGGAGTTCCTTGAGCTGCTTCTCGTACTGCTCGCGAATATCCAGTGGCTTGGCCCGTAAGGCGTTTTCCATGCCCCGTTTGGCGTCATCTACCCATTCTTCAATCTCGGAGGGCGGCAAATCAAAGGCTCGAGCCGCTTCGGCGACGGTGGTCTTGCCCTGAATGATTTCCATGACCAAGGCGGACTTGCGCTTGGCCGTCCAACGTTTGATTTCTTCGTCCATCGTGATGCTCATGTCTGTGATCTCCACTCATTATGACCTGAGCAGGATTTCAGTGGGTCATTACACCAGGGTGTATGGAGTAGTGCTCGCCCTCGATGCCGCTCTGTCCCTTCAGGAAGACGATGCCCTCAGGGCATTGTCATGGTTACACCGTCCA
The DNA here is from genome assembly GCF_040907815.1 of Aeromonas sp. s6. Classification (NCBI taxonomy): domain Bacteria; kingdom Pseudomonadati; phylum Pseudomonadota; class Gammaproteobacteria; order Aeromonadales; family Aeromonadaceae; genus Aeromonas; species Aeromonas sp. s6. The sequence continues at coordinate 2,077 of NZ_JBFOCN010000073.1, read as the reverse complement.
GCTAGGGGCCTTGGTGGCGTGGCTCCAGCCACGTTGTTGACTACACAGATGGGAGTTCAGGCAGTTATCGATCTTGTGGGACGAATTCAGCATGGGGTTTGCATATAAGCAATAAATCAGGGGGGCTGTGAGGATAAAACCAGCTCAGTTGGTCAAACTTAAACCAAACAGAATGATTTTCAAAATTTTTCACATCCACCCCACTTGAAAAGTTCGGTAAACTGTCCATTTACTAATTATGAGAGCTATAAATAAATTTTTCCGTTTCAACATTCCGCTGCTGCGCAGCGAAGAGAAACCAGTTTTTACTACCCCTACAAATTGTTTTTATTAAATCAATGGAATTTAAAGAGCTCTGATAAATTAAAATTCATTAACTTGGCTTAAGACATCAACGCTTCATCACTTAGTAGTAAGTTATATGTCTATAAACAGAAAACAGCAACATAACCTCAGTTAGGTGTGGTTATATTCGCCCTGTAGGGTGGAAATAAAAAACGTGCTTTTAAAAAATGATTGTTTTACCTATGCAAGCACTTCTCTGCTAAATAACCGTTCCGAAATGTAGATCACTTATCCGGGAAAGAAGGGAACTCGGCGTCGTTTGTGCGATCTGATTAATCGCCAAACCAATCAAACGACAAACGAGCCGAGCCCGAAATGATACTAACACTCCCCGACCATGATGAGCGACGCCGGATCATCAACAAGATGCACCGGACCAAAGATAAAGATCTCTGCCGGAGGCTCAACGCCATCTTGCTCCTTGCTGACGGGCACAGTGTCTCGGCTGTTTCTCGGCTCACAGCCGCCGCCCGGTCATCGATCAATCGCTGGGTGAACTGGTACACCTTGTACGGTCTGGAGGGGCTTGAAAGCGAGCCTCGGGGGCGCAAGCCGGTGCTGCCATTTGCTCACATCTCGGGTCTATTACAGCTGTTGATCCAGTTGTCTCCACAGGAGCTCGGATATCAGCGCTCGCGTTGGAGTACCGAACTGATGGCGCTTGAACTCAAACGGAGTTGGCGCCTGACATTGCATGCTTCAACAATACGGCGATGGCTGCCCAGGCTAGGGATTGTCTGGCGCCGGGCCGCGCCCACTTTGCACATCCGCGATCCCCATAAAGAGCGGAAAATGGCCGCTATCAATGAGGCCTTGGGACGCTGCAGTGCGGACCATCCCGTGTTCTATGAAGATGAGGTGGATATCCACCTAAATCCCAAGCTGGGGGCGGACTGGATGATGCGAGGGAAGCAGAAGAAAGTGGCAACTCCGGGCCAGAATCGCAAACATTACCTCGCTGGCGCCCTGCATGCCGGAACAGGTAACGTGACCTATGTGGCGAGCGATAGCAAAGACACGGACTTGTTCTTGTCACTGCTCCAAACACTAAAGCGGACTTATCGGCGCGCCAAGAGCATCACGCTGATCCTGGATAACTACATCATCCACAAGAGCAAAAAAGCACAGCGATGGCTGGCAAAAAATCCGAAGTTCATCGTGCTTTTTCAGCCGGTGTATTCGCCATGGGTGAACCAGATTGAGCGGCTGTGGCATGCCCTCCATGAAACGATCACCCGGAACCACCAATGCCGCACATTGGGTGAGTTATTACGTCGCGTGTTCTACTTCCTGGATCATGCCGCCCCGTTCCCCGGTAATGGACATGGGCTTATGCAACTGGAGCGAAATTAGGATCAGCTATTTAGCATTCGCTACACATGAACAGATCGCATACGGCGTTACTGTAACGCCATCCTTACCCCCCCCTGCTACCCGACCCTGGTTGTCACAACCGGAACGATTTTACAAACCCATGGGATCCCAATACACACAGATACGGTCACATTATGTGATGACGGGTCGCTCTAGGGAAGGTGCGAACAAGTCCCTGATATGAGATCATGTTTGTCATCTGGAGCCATGGAACAGGGTTCATCATGAGTCATCAACTTACCTTCGCCGACAGTGAATTCAGCAGTAAGCGCCGTCAGACCAGAAAAGAGATTTTCTTGTCCCGCATGGAGCAGATTCTGCCATGGCAAAACATGGTGGAAGTCATCGAGCCGTTTTA